>JAFGTT010000032.1 GCA_016933955.1 Candidatus Zixiibacteriota bacterium | reverse complement strand
CCGCCTACGGCATAAATGCCTTCGGCGGATCCACCCCTCTCAAGAGGGGATTGTTGAGATGGATTCCCGATCAGGTCGGGAATGACAGACTTTTTCCGGAAATGACAGAATAGAAATGGGAATGACATGAAGGCGGTGGGAATGATTCAATGCGGGGCAGAGAAAGGAGTCTGTGGCCGACGAAAATATTCAAAGTTCCATCTCGAGATGGGATTCAGGGGTGTGTCAAGCAGATTGGATAACACACCCTGTCTCCGCCTACGGCATAAATGCCTTCGGCGGATCCACCCCTCTCAAGAGGGGATGAAGATGGATTCCCGATCAGGTCGGGAATGACAGAGAAGAAACTTGGGAATGACGGGCTTTTTTCGGGAATGACAAAAAACGATGCGAGAATGACAGGAAGATTATAACAGGCAAACGAGGGCGTTTGCCGGACACCAAATGACAATGTATGATGCCCACGAAAAAACGGGGCTGTCGCATGAAGAGAGAACTAAAAGGCGGCTACCGGGCGGATTCGTAATGGGGCCTCTGACATAATCGACTTTTTAAAAGATTCAGCAAATGCCCGGTCTTTGAATAGGCCATGAGTTCTGGTCTGTTGTATTTTGCTTTTAACGATCCTCCATTATTATTGCTTTAATATATCACGCGGTGGCATACGCCTTAGCGCGAATACCAGCCCGACTATTCCGACGCAACAAATGGCCAAAAAAACTATCAGCCAGCCACTCATAAAAGTGGCCCTGGCCAGTAATAACAGTTTTTGTCCGGCTTCCACCGGTAAAGCGCCGGCCAGGACAACGGCGGAACCGAGCGATTCTTTTGCGCCCTGAATCACTTGAACCGAAAAAAACGCATTCCCATCCAATGCTGTATCCATTCGAAAGCGGTAGATACTGCCAAGCACTGCTCCCAGAGCGGCAACGCCAAAAGCCCCTCCCAGCTGAAAAGAGATATTGCCGATGGCCGAGCCGATCCCGGCTCTTTCTTTCGGCACCGCTCCCAACACGATATTAAGCGCAGGCGTCATGATATTCCCGAGGCAAAAACTGAGTAAGCCTACACAGAGACCGATGAGCCAGAAGGGAGTCGCCGATTGCCAGAAAGCGATAAGCGGAGCCAGCATTGCCATTCCTGCAAAGCCCCATGCCACTACCGTCCTGGTTCCCCAGCGCAGAACACTGCGGTGACTGGAAACAGAACCGAAGGCGTAGCCGACGGCCATTGGGAGAAAGCGGAGGCCGGTCTCCATGGGCGAGTAGGTTTTGACAAACTGCATGTACAGCGTCAAAGCAAACAGGACGCCGAACATGGCGAAAGTCATGATAGCGATACTGCCGCTCCCAGCCAACAAATGCGGATTTTTGAAAAGGGAGAGGTCTATCATCGGGAAGTCAGTCCGTCTCTCCCGCAGATAGAAAAATAAACCGGAGATTAAAGCCAATATCAGCGCTCCATACACCAGGGGGTGTGCCCAACCAAGGTCGGTTCCTTTGATGATACCAAATACCAGTAAGAAGATGGTTGCCGCCGACAGAGCGGTTCCGGGTAAATCAATGTGGCGTCGGGCGCGAGTGTTGTTTTTGGGTATCAGGAAAAATCCCGCGGCCAAAGCCGTGATAACGACCGGCACATTTATAAGGAATATCGCGCTCCAGTTGAAGTGCTCAAGCAACCATCCCCCGAGAAGGGGACCGAGGACGACACCGAGGCCGTTCATCGCACCCCAGGCACCGATGGCTTTGCCGCGTTCTTCAGGGGGGAATATACTCGAAATGATTGCCAGTGTGGCGGGCATAATCATCGCCGCGCCCGCACCCATGAAGACGCGCGCAACTATCAACTGCCATACGGAACCGGCAAACGCCCCGGACAGACTCGCCAGACCGAAGAGGGACATCCCGGCGCGGAGCATAGCCGTGTGACCGATGCGGTCACCCAGCGCCCCCATCGTCAATAGCAATGTGGCAAACGCCAAAATGTAGGCGTCAACGATCCACTGCAGTTCGGAGAGCGTTGTTCCCATCTGACGTTGCAATGTCGGCAGAGCAACATTAAGCACCATATGGTCGAGGACCACGATCAGAACCGCCAGTGCCAGGACCGAAAAAGCCTGCCATCGGCGCGAGTAGATTGTTGTTATTCCCGTGTCCGCGATTTCTTTTTCCTTCAGTAACATTAGTGTGTCAATCTCCTTATTCAATGATTTTGCCGGTACGCTTGAGTTGCATCAGAGATCAGGGGACCTAAATGTATGGCTTGCTTTCGGCATACTTCGAGACATCGGCCGCATGATTGACAGTCGACGGTACCGACCGCATAAGCAACCTGCATACCGTGATGTCGAATTCTCATTCGGGCAATCCATCCCAGTTGTTCATAATCGGCGGAATTTATCCTGCGAACTTCCAATACACCCCGGGGACAGGCTTCAACGCATTTGCCACATCCTTTGCAACGTCCCAAATCAATAACCGGAATCCAACGGTCCGATTTCGCGTTAACGAGACGGTTAACCTCGATATGTTTTTTCTGTTCAATCATTTATTACGTTTCCTTCGGGGGGAAGATATTCTTTGTTTCATTGTCGCCGGGGAGGGGGCAAGCCAGGCCCTCAGTAGATCAAGCATCGAATTGAGATAATGTTTACGGTCACCCGTTTGAACAACGCTGTCTGCTGTAGTATGTAACACCGAGAAGAGGAGCCTGGCCGAAGCGTCGATTTCAACAAGTCGACAGGCGCCGGATTCGATTCCTGTCTTCAATATCCGGGTAATAATCGTATTGGAGGATATGGCGGTGTCGATAGGCCGATCCGCAATTGGTCCGTGAAAGATAGCTTTGTGCAGATCGCCGAGTTCCACAATGAAATCGATGAAGTGAATGCACTCTTTTTCGAATGTGTCCCACCAGTCAGAGAGTGCTTCGCCCGCAAATCTTTTTTGCATTTCGGATATGTATTTCGATAGAAGGTGTGCGCGAACTTCAACAAGCATATCTTCCCAGGATGGAAAATAGAGATAAAAAGTCCCCTTGGCCGCTCCCGCGGCCCCGGTCACATCCTCGACACGCGCATTTATAGGGTCCCGGCTTCTCAGGACGCTAAGGGCGGCCTCGAGCAATTCTATCCGACGCGCTTCGGGGCGCAGTCGGCGGCGCTTCGAACCGGCACCACCTTTTTTTCGCCTGCCATGCGTAAATTTCACCATGTTTTAATGACCTCCAGTCATTAATATAATGACTGTGGGTCAGTATGTCAAGAGTTTTTTTACTAATCGGAAAAATGTCTATTCGGAGGAGTTTTATAGATATCGTCAGCTTATCCTGCCTTCGGCGGATCCACCCCTCTCAAGAGGGGATGAAGATGGATTCCCGATCAGGTCGGGAATGACAAAAAAGGGGTTGGGAATGACAGGAAAATGTGTCGGGAAGTAATAAAACAATACGTTGGAAATAATGATGGAAAATAATTATCGGGTTTCTCGCCAAATCGGTTGAAATTCATTCACTCGGAACAGAGAACTGTAACAGGCCAGAATCCCTTATCCGCAGGAGTCATCTTATCTGCGTATTGGCTTTTTTCCACTCATAATATCTATTGACTTCATCATACAGGGGATGAGACTTGAGGGCGCAGACTTTCTCCCATATAGTCGATTGGAAAATGATTCCGTCAGGCGTTGCGTCTTTGATTGATCCCTGCGACAGGCTGATGCCGAATACCACCAGATAAGGACGATCCCGGAAAAGTGTCTTGCCATACTTCAGAAGAAATTCGCCGCGAAGTTGAATCTGGTTTTTATTTTTTAATTTGCCCTGAGAGCCTCCGACATCCGACAGCCATTTGGCCTCTCCGAGAAAAAGCGCATTGGCGGTTAAAATACCCATGTCGATTTCCGGGCCGCCGGAAACAAGAGTATCCGGATGAGGAATACGCCGCCAGAGATAGATTTCGGCTTTTTGGGTCTGAATATCCGGCAGG
Source organism: Candidatus Zixiibacteriota bacterium (assembly GCA_016933955.1). Lineage (NCBI taxonomy): Bacteria > Pseudomonadati > Candidatus Zixiibacteriota > Candidatus Zixiibacteriota bacterium. The sequence goes on along the minus strand of JAFGTT010000032.1, from coordinate 269,275 downwards.
TTTAAAAGATCAAACAGTTCGGAGAGCCAGGCTTCTTTTATGCGAGTGTCAGCCCGTGCGGCCGTGCCGAACACCGACCAGGTAATAGCATCCTCGCTGTGAAGAGACTGAAGATCGCAGTAGTAACCGAGTCCTGAACTTGCGATTTTGGCATCTTCATCGCCAAAGGCTCCGGCATGGCGGCTCTTGTACAGCTTTTGAGTTATTTCGGGGGGCGGCCAGGGAGTGCAGTCGGTGCTAATCAGATTATGATAGGGATGGGTGGCGGCAATCACGCCGCCCCGGCTTCGGGCGCAGGGTATTTCTTTACCATTCCAGTTCTTCATTTTTGTTTGCATCTTGTTACTCCATAAGACAATTTATATTTTATAGATTTCAGGATTTATTCAGATTTGCATGGATTCATATTAATCCCTAATAATAAGCCATAACTTACCATATTCAGGAAACCCAACCCATTGGAGCGGGATGGTCGGTATGTCAATCGGGGTAAGGTCGCTGTGTATGTGTTTCCAAAACACTTTATTTGCATGTATAATATACGACCGAGAAATCGGCAATCTGTTTTTGACGAGCTGTTTATTCAAACCGGGAAAATTACACAGTAGTTGGGGAGAAATATTTGGAAATGAGGGAAAATCGCCGGGAAAAACCTTGCCTAATATTTTAAAATGTTTTAACAATGCAGAAATAGAGGGAATCTTTAATATCAACAGCGAGGGACATGCCATGAAAAAGAGTCTTGTTTTTTTGTTTGTTTTAATTCTGACCCTGCCGGTTCTGGTGGTCTGCGGACAGGCCTCGGATCAGAAGACCGAACCGGCGGTTCAGGAGAAAGCACCGGCCGAACAAGCGGCGGCCGAGCAACCGTCGATTATTGGTGAATGGACGATGCTTCCGACCAAAATGCTGGCCGGGGGGAGTCTGATTATCGGGTCGGACGGCAAGTATACCCGGGCCGATAAACCGATCGAGGGAACCGCCTCATCGGTGACCGGGCCGTACAAACTGGATAAGACCGCGACTCCGGCGGCGATTGATTTATGTGTCGGGGAATGCGGCGGTCCGGGCTCGGAATGGACAACGCTGTTTTGTATTTATCGGTTCCATACGGCCGACACGCTGGAGATCAGGTATTCACCCGACAGCAAACGGCCGACCGATTTTGCCGAGAAACCGGATGACAATACCATGATTTTTGTCCGCAAGCCGGCGGAAACGAAAATGGAAAAGAAATAAAATCTTCGGGCCGGGGCTTTATTAATCAGCCCCGGCCGTCTTATACTCCGGCTACTTTTTCAGTGGAAAATCGGATGGACAGGGGAGTCGGCAAATCCGATTGACAGCCATGTGATATCTTAGTAAATTCTCCTCTGTCATGAATATGCCCAACAAATTGACTCTCAGCCGGATTATCCTGACGCCCGTTTTCATGTCGTTTTTCCTGATTGACAACGCTTACAGCCGGATTTTCGGCTTTATATTATATGTTGTTGCGGCGCTCACCGATATTGCTGATGGGCATTATGCCCGCAAATACGGGATTATCACCGGATTCGGGAAATTTATGGATCCCCTGGCCGATAAAATTCTGGTCTCGGCGGCCCTGATTGCGCTGGTATCGTTGGGATTTGCGCGGGCGTGGATGGTAATGCTGATTATCGCGCGGGAATTTTATGTGACGGGGATTCGCTCGCTGGCGGCTTACAAAGGCTCGATCATACCGGCCTCGACCCTGGCCAAGCTGAAAACAATTATACAGATGAGCACGATTACTTTTATGCTTCTGGTGATTACGCTCGATGCCTTTTTCTCGCTGGTGGAAAGCCCTCTAAAAGAGTTGCTGATTTTCAACCGGCAGGAGGTGTACGATATTCTTCTGGGGGCGGCCACCTTGATAACGGTTTACACCGGCTTTGATTATACCGTGAAATATTACTCGATGCTGAAGAATGTTCTGCGATGAATAAGAATTCCATTATCAAATTTCTCGCATCGGGTTTCTATTGCAGTTACAGCAAAATAGTCCCCGGTTCCACCGGGACTATTCCGGCCTGGCTGATCGCCTGTTTTTTCCTTAAAGGCCATGAAACCGCAACCATTATGGCCGCAGTGGCGGCGACTGTAATCTCGGTTTTTCTGGCGGGGGAGGCGGAGAAAATTTACGGTCATGACGCCAAACGGATTGTGATCGATGAGTGGGCGGGGATGTTTATCACGTTGATTCTGGTGCCGTATTCGCTTCTTAATTTCGGTCTGGCTTTTATATATTTTCGGCTACTGGATGCGGTCAAAATCTGGCCGGCCAATGCTGCCGAGCGACTACCCCGGGGGTGGGGAGTGACGGCCGATGACGTGGTGGCGGGAATTCAGGCGAACCTGTTAACCCAATTGACGGTATATATCATAAATCATTATATTGGGGGAGCTTAATCCGGCGAGGAAAGAGTTAACATGGATGTCGAAATAATCACTATCGGCGATGAAATCATCTCGGGCCACACGATTGATACCAATTCCCCGTTTATTGCCGGGAAACTGATGGAGATCGGTTTGCCGGTGGTATATAAAACGGCTGTGGGTGATGATGCCAAAAAAATGGAAGAGGTTTTTTATCTGGCTTTGAAGCGGGCGGATATTGTTATCACCACCGGGGGACTGGGACCGACCGATGATGATATCACCAAGCGTGCAATTGTCAAGGTTTTCAAACGCAATCTGGTTTTCCATGAAGAGGTTCTGGAGGATATCCGAAAACGTTTTGCCGCGCGCGGGATTGAAATGCCGTCGATCAACCAAAACCAGGCTCTTCTGCCCCAGGGGGCGATTTATCTTCCCAACCGGATCGGTTCGGCGGTCGGAATCGTCATTAACGATGGCGGTAAGATATTTATTTCGCTTCCGGGAGTTCCCCGCGAGATGCAGGTAATTGCATCCGAAGAAATGATACCGTATCTCGAGAGTCATATCAGCAAGCAGTTTATTCGGACGATTAAACTTCGGACGACAGGGATAATCGAATCGGCTCTGGCCGAGAAAATCACGCCTTATATTAAGTTGTCCGAGACCATTCATCTGGCCTATCTGCCGGCTTATGGAGGTGTGGATCTGCGGATTATGACCTACGGGACCGATGGGGATGAGGTCAGCAAGGCGGCCGAGGAACTGGCGGAGAAATTGAGAGGATTGGTCGGGAAATATATATACGGGGAAAATAATGATTGCCTGGAGGGAGTGATCGGTCGTTTGCTGAAGGAACGGGGAGCCAAACTGGCCACCGCCGAATCATGCACGGCCGGACTGCTGGCGGCCAGGATCACCGATATTCCGGGTTCATCGGCCTATTTTGACCGGGGGGTGGTGACCTATTCCAACCGGTCGAAAATAGAACTGCTGGATATCCCTGCGGAGATTATCGATAGATTTGGGGCGGTTTCGGCCGAGACGGCCGAGGCTATGGCGGTCGGTATCAGGAAGCGTTCGGGTTGCGAGTATGGTTTGTCCATAACGGGAGTCGCGGGGCCGGATGGGGGGACTGAGGAGAAGCCGGTTGGGACGGTTTTTGCGGCCGTAGCCTCGTCGGCCGGGGTGATTTCACGAAAGTTTCAACTGACCCGCGACCGCGAAATGAATCGTAACAGATCGGTTTACGCCGCCCTGGAGTTGTTGCGCAGGAATATGCTGGGAATTGAATGATATGCGTCTTTTTATTGCTTCGCCATTGACGAATGAAGTGGAAGAAATGCTCGGCAAAGCTATCTTTGTCCTGAAACAGAAACGAACCCGGGTAAACTGGGTGGCTCCGAAGAATATCCATCTGACGCTGAAATTCCTCGGGGATACCGATGAAGCGCAAGTGGCCGAGATTATATCATCGCTTGAAAGTATTGCCGGGCGGCATCGGGCGGTCAATTCGATGATTGACCGGCTGGGCGCATTTCCGAATATCAGGCGGCCGCGGGTAATCTGGGCCGGATTATCCGGAGGGATTGAGCAACTTGAGGCCCTCGCCGGGGAAATCGAAGAAGCGATGGCGGCATTTGGTTTTCCGAAGGAAAACCGGCCGTTTAAAAGCCATCTGACACTGGGGCGGGTTAAAGACAATTTTCAGACCGCGGAACTGGCCGAGGCCGTAAATAGTTACCAATTCGTTCCGGAGAAAATCGTTTTCAGCGAGATGGTCCTGTTTAAATCGACTTTGACTCCGCGCGGGCCGATCTATGAGAGACTGTCCACATGGAAACTTATGGTTTCCAACCGCGAATAATTTTCGATCACGCTTATTTTCACTGACAGCATTTGACAGCGGGGGCTTTTATATGTTAATTGAAAATGTGATATTCATGATATAAAAAATGAATATCTTTCTATGAAAAAAACGAAAACGGGAAGAGAAAAATGGCCAAAAGCAGTAAAAATATAGGTGAGGTCAAGATGGCGGTAGGCGCACCTGACAGGAAGAAGGCGCTTGAGAGCGCCTTGAGTCAAATCGAGAAATCGTTCGGCAAAGGCGCGATAATGCGGATGGGGGATGATGTGGCAATGGAAGTGGCCATAATTCCGAGCGGTTCGCTGGGACTGGATTATGCTCTGGGAGTGGGGGGAGTCCCGCGCGGGCGGGTAACGGAGGTGTATGGTCCCGAGAGTTCGGGCAAAACGACTCTGACGCTTCATTTTATCGCCGAGGCCCAGAAACTGGGGGGGATTGCCGCTTTTATCGATGCCGAACATGCTTTTGACGCTCATTATGCCCGGGCGCTGGGGGTCGATGTCGATAATCTACTCATTTCCCAGCCGGATACCGGCGAGCAGGCGCTGGATATTGTCGAGACCCTGGTGCGATCAGGGGCAATTGATATAATCGTGATCGATTCGGTGGCGGCGCTGGTGCCGCGAGCGGAGATCGAGGGCGAAATGGGCGATGCCCATATGGGGTTGCAGGCGCGGCTGATGTCGCAGGCCCTTCGCAAACTGACGGCGGTTATTTCCAAATCGAAAACAGCGGTTATTTTTATCAATCAGATTCGGATGAAGATCGGAGTTATGTTCGGTAATCCGGAGACGACCACCGGCGGTAATGCGCTGAAGTTTTATTCGACCATCCGGCTGGATATCCGCAAGATCGCCACGATCAAGGAAAACCAGGAAGTGGTCGGGGGGCGGACCCGGGTACGGGTGGTCAAAAACAAGGTGGCGCCGCCGTTCCGCGAGGCCGAGTTCGATATTACGTACGGCAAGGGGATTTCGTATTCGGGCGAGTTGCTCGATCTGGCGGCCAAGTATGATATTGTCGAGAAATCGGGGGCGTGGTACAGTTTCGGCGGTGACCGGCTGGGTCAGGGGCGAGAGGCGGCCAAGCGGTTTGTCGAGGAGAATGCCGATATCTGCAAGGCGATTGACGTAGCAGTGCGGGAGAAGATGGGGATGATGGGGTCTGGTGGCGGCAGTAAAGAGCCATCGGAGCAGACGGTGGAAGAGGAGTAGGGAAATATTCGGGGTTGTCAACGGGAAATGATATTATTGATCCGCTATTTCTCCTGGATTAAATCAAATGGATTCCGGATGATAAAGGGCTTGAAATAAATGCCTAAAAGGAAAAAGATATGGATTCTGGTGCTTGTGAAACGAGGATTTATTCAAGAACCGGAAGTCTTTTATGATCAAAATAAAGCTCAAATTCGAAAAAGAGTGTTAATGTCGGATTTCAATCCGGATTATGATGAAATAGACATTTTTGAAAAAAGGCTTGCGATAGACAAAGTCCTTGTATGATTTAGTCAGATATTCAGCAGGCCGGAGGGGCCCATCAGTTCGGCGAAGGCTTTGAGCATTTTCCGCTCGTAGGCATTTTTCATGGAAAACATCTGTTGCAGGGCCGGGAAAGTTTCTTTGGCTTTCTGGTAGACCCGCTCGGTTGTCATGGCATCGAAGGAATCGACAATAGCCACAATCTTGCTGTAATCATGCATTTCGCTTAAACCGATTCCATTGGGATAACCATCCTTGCCGCCCCGTTCATGATGCTGGAGAACCGGGTAGTAGGAAACCGGGTTGATCATGTCGGTTCCGCTTAGGATCTCGATCCCCCATTTGGGATGCTTTTTCATCAGTTCGAATTCCATAGGAGAAAGGGTAGTCCGCTTGTTCAGAATACGATCGGATATTTTCGATTTGCCGATATCGTGAAGCAACGCCCCCATGCCCAGTTCGTTGAGCGATTTATCGTCTCTGATCCCCAGTTGCTGGGCGAGAGCCACGGCGAAGGTACAGACGTTGACCGAGTGGGTGTAGGTGTAATAGTCGAAAGAACTGATGCGTAGGAGATTGTGGAAGGCGGCCTGGCCTTTGAGAATAAAGCCGACGGTATGGGTCACCATGCTGGTGGAACGGCGGATATTCTCACCAAAAGTCGGGTTCTCAAGAACGTCTTTCATGAGGGATTTCGAGGTGTCGTAGAGGATGTTAGCCTTTTTCTTCTCCGGGATTTTCCGGTCATTTAAGATTTTGTCAAGATTTTGTTCGATATATTTCTGGTATTTATCTTTGAATTTTTCGCTGACATAAAGCCGGTTAACATTGTTTTCCAGCAGTTTATCGAGGGTTTTTTCGGAAAAGGGGAGGTCGGCCGAACGGTAGAGAATCATCTCCTCGCCGATTTTGATATAGAGGTCAAAGCTCAAAACCGTATCGATTCTGAGTGATTCCAGATAAATCGGCAGGTAGCGGGTGCCGGTTTTGCTGTTGAGTAAATGTATTGCCATTTAAACGCAAATTTTTAAAGTTATTTTACTTATCGGTAAAAAAGGGCCTCAAATTTAAATAAAAACCCCGGAATGTGAAAATTCCGGGGTACCTATAGGAGGGAGAAAGGGATCCTGAACAAGCAATCAGGTTCCGTAGTTTTTTATGGAGGTCAAAACCGAGCCAAGAGAATTGGTAATACTGGTCAGGACCTTTGAGTATCTTTTGAGCAATTCGCTGTACTGCCAGCGCATTTTAAAGGCATCGGAAGGGAAATCGAAAAGGTCGAGAAGGGTTTTTTTGTATATTTCATCGATATATTTAATGACATAATAGGCATATTCGGGAATATTGGTCTGGTCCACCTCGCCTTTGGCCAGCCGTTCCCGGTAGATTTCCACTTTTTCCAGGACCACGGTCCCGAAACACCAGGGGGTCATAATCACCCCGAAATTGGAGCCATCGGTATAGAAGCTACGCGCGGTTTTCATGGTCATGCCGACAATAATTTTCTTGGCCTGGTAAAAGGCGGCGGTTTCGACACATTCCTTGCGGGTGGTTTTCAGCTTGCTATCAATATCAGAGAGTTCCTCTTCACATCGTTCATAGACCTTTTCCAGGAATCCGTAGTAATCGTCAAAATAAACCTTGACGTTTTCCGACAGGGTATTGATATAATGCCCGCCGGAGTCTTTATGGACTTTGGGTTCAACCACTGCATCAAGTTTTTCCCTGGTAAAACCGCGCTTGAATTTGTTGTCCAGCATTTTGACTCCTTTACTTGATCGCCTCTGTCATGGCTTTGAGCAAAGGGCGTGCCTTTGATCATTCCATCTTGTTTCCAGGATTTGTGAGTGAGGAAAGTGTCTTTTTTGTTCTCTTATCGCAATGTACGACAATAAGTTAGATTCTGCAGGGGAATAGTCGGATAGATTTCGGAGTCACTTGGGATTCGGTTGCAGGGAAAAGCAGGATTTATAACATCGGGCAGATTATATGAAGGCGATTTCACATTTGCGGTGATTTTAGGATGGGGTTGGATGCGTCGGATGGCATTATATCGGGTATGTGGAAAAAAGAACAATAGGCCTTCTCAACCCGTGAATTATTAAGGATTTATGACTGATGTGGTTAAATAAAACGGAAGTTTTGTCGATAAAAAAACAGATTAATCAAACCTTACAAACTGGTTTGTAAACGCATACTTCTGTTAAGGGAGGAAAAAAGAGATGCCGACCCAAAGAAAAAAGGTCACCAAGCGGACGACCAAGGCGCGTAAGACGGCCGTACGGAAAGCCGCGCCGAAGAAAAGTTCCGCACGGAAGGCTTCACCCAAGAGGAGTACCACAAGGAAAACCTCAACCAGGAAAAGTACTGCCCGCAAGGCTGTGTCTCGCAAAACCGTTTCCCGCAAAAGAATGGTGAAGAAGGCATCAGTCAAGAAGGCGACGTCGCGCAAGCCGGTCCGCAAGGCGGTTTCCAAGAAAACCACGGCTCGCAAGCCGGCGACCTGGAAGAAATCCACGCGCAAAGCAGTCGCCAAGAAGTCGACTCCCAAGCGTTCGGTTAAAAGGGCCTCAAGAAAATCCACGCAGACTATGATGGCCATGCCGACCAGGAAAAGACGCACTCGTCGTGCATCATCCCGACGGACCAACTGGGGTACCAGAAAATAGTCCGTTTGATTTAAGGTATGAATCGAACCGGCCGGGTATATATCCGGCCGGTTTTTTTATTGTTGGCCGTTTTTCTTCCAAAATCCTGATCCTTTAAAATTATTATTTTTTTTTATGTTTCTGCGAAGATTTATTTTTTTTGTTGACCTTTTTAATCATTTGTTGTTTAATTGGCTCACGTTTCCGGGAAGGATACAAATTTTTTAAATAGATGGGACAAACCTGAATCTCTGAAAGGAGGTGGATAGCTGGAATTTCTTTTTACCTGTGAAGGTAATAAAACCGAATATGGAATGTTGGGTTATACAACAAAGGAGAAAGCATGAAAAGAGCGTTAATTTTTGCAATGGCAGTCTGTCTTCTGGTTTCCTCGGCCGCTATGGCCACCATGACCAGAACTCTGACAATGGGTGAGGCCAACACCATCATCCATGATGACAACAATATCTGGCAATTCCCGTCACGGATAGTGGATTATCCCGATATGGCGGTCGGCGAGTTTTCCTATAATACCGGCGGCTATTACTATTATTGGGATGAGTTCACTGATATCGGCGTCCATTATAACTTGAGCGATGAGACTCCGTTCGTTATCGGTGCCTATTTCACCACCGTCCAGCCTAATCAGGATTTCCCGTACTTCCTAACCAGCGAGTATTATGATGAAATACCCAATCACCGGATCGACCTGTTTGTCGGAACGCATTTTTCCGATATGAAGGCCGGTATGCATTTCGGCTATCTGAGTGGTTCTTATGAAACCGAGCAGGAAGATGGCACCGGGGAAGTGATTAATGAAACCGAATACTCGACCAAGGGTTATGGGTTCGGATTCGGTTTAACCGCGATGGAAAACAAACTCGACCTCGCGGCCGAACTGACTCTACTTTCTTGGACCGATAAAGGCGACAACGGTTACGACATAACGGAACCGGACGGCTGTATGTTGTTGGATTTGAGCGGCCGTATGTTTCATGAGATGAATCAGAAATTCACTCTCGTACCGCATGGCGGTCTGGAATTCGGCAAAGTGGCCAACAAGGAATACGATAATTGGGATGTGGAAGGTGAAGAAGGTGATGTAACCGATAAGGATAAGTATAGCAGGTTCATACTTGATGCCGGTATGGGTGTGAATTACACCCCGGCCGAGGGTGTTCTGGCGATTGCCGATTTCGGGTTTATGTACTACAAGGAAAAAGAAGAATATTCATACTGGGATGATGGCGATGAAGAATGGATCGATTACGAGTATGAATATTCCTGGTTTACCCTGCCGTATTTCAAAGTCGGTATGGAAGCCAAGGTTTTCAACTGGATGGATATTCGGATGGGCGGCACCTCCTACTGGGAACATGAAAAGGATAAATACACCTACCCGACCGGTGGAGATCCGGCGACTTACACCAATGAATACCGTTACGGCTATGTTAATAACGCCACCTATCTCGGTCTCGGTTTCCACTGGGGCCAGTTGAAAATCGACACCTATATCAATCCCGAAATAATCGTCAATGGATTCAATTTCATTTCCGGCACGGAACAGGATATGAACTATCAGGTTTCCGTAAAGTACGATATGTTCTAATGACCTGACGATTTTTCCGAATAAAGCCCCCGCCAATCGGGGGCTTTTTTTATTGGGCAGAAATCAATATTGCAATCCGTGGGGCGGTATATTATTGATTGGTCATAGATATTAATTATATGCGGAGGTGAAAGGTGTCCCGGTTATTATTACTTGTTATTCTGATTGCCGTCAGCCTGCCGGTCCCGGTTCTGAGCGGCGATGGAGTCGATATTCTGCAGTTGGTACTGGATTCGGCCGGATTCAGCCACTCCGATCTTGGGTATCAGCCGAAAGGCTACTGGAGCCGGTTTCCGCTTGATATTCCCTACCGGTTAACATCGTTTGATGATCTTTTCCGCGAACCTCTGAAGTTGTATGACTACAGTAAAACCATGGCCGGTAGTGTCGCAAAATATCATGATTCATCATTTCTGGACAGTTCCTCCCTGGGATTATATTATCTGACTTATTCGCTTGGTGTGGATCGGAAATTGGGCGGTTTTCGCAATTACTCGCCGAATCTGATAAGTGTCACCGATTCGACATATCCTCTGGCTGAGGCCATTGATTCTCTGTTCAAGGCGGCCCGGGAAGATCCATTGGTTCCAAGACAATTCTATTATCAACCCCTGACGCAGGATTATTTAAGATTGAACGCGGATTTGGCGGCTTTATCGGATAGCGATACCGTTGATGTTGTCGGGGAGTATAAAAGCAAGGCTAAATCGTACGATATGAAAATGCCGATCTATGAAAAATTAATTCTCGGTAAACTTATTTTGAATCTGATCGAGGCGGCGAAATGGCGGCGTATTGCCCTTCGGAATTGTGATCGGGATGAGATGGAGCGGATATTAAAGATTGACGACCTGGCTTTAACGCAATCCGATGGTAATATTTATTATCCGGAATACGATGATATCGCCGGGAGTATCGACATGGCCAGTATGCATTATGCCGCTCTTAAGGCGGCGGCTATTGTCCAGGAAACGGCCGATTCCATTATATATTACAAGGATTCCGTGGAATTCATCGATTTCTACCTGCCAACACCGTATGGAAGGATTGTCCTGGCCGGTTCGGGAAAAGGTCAACTGGATGATTATGGAATTGGAACCGGTCTGGCAACGATAGATTTGGGAGACGTGGAGGAGACCGGCGCGGTCGGAGCCACCGGGTATCTTGATATTCCAATTTCGGTGCATATAGATTTGGCTGGTGATGACATTTATTATCAGCACAAATCGGGTTATTTTACATCTCTCGGAGGCGGGGTGCTGGGAGTCGGGATTCTTTATGAGGCCGCCGGGAATGATGTTTATATCGGTAAAAATAATTCGCAGGGTTTCGGTGTATTTGGAGTTGGGATTCTTTTCGACCGGGAAGGGGATGATAAATATAGGGCCGAGCTGTCCGGCCAGGGGTGCGGCTATTTTGGAATCGGACTGTGCCTGGACGGGGGCGGCAACGACAGCTTTTATATTTACGGGGCCGGTCAGGGTTATGGCGGGATCGGCGGCGGAATCGGGGTATTGGCCGATTATATGGGCGATGATTTTTATGAGGGCGAACCATCGCCCGAGGTGTACGATCTGTCAGATTATCATTCCGAAAAAAAAATAAATGGGAACGGAGTCCAGGGGGTAGGTTTCGGAAGAAGAGGCGATATTACCGATGGTCATTCATGGGCCGGCGGTTTGGGGGCAATTATCGATATCGGCGGCAACGATCATTACCTCTCGGGCAACTGGTCGCTGGGGACGGCCTACTGGTTTTCCACGGGGATAGCCTATGACGGTTCCGGGAACGATTACTATGAATCATGCTATTTCACCCAGGGCTCCGGGGCGCATTTTTGTAACGGCATCATGATTGATGAGGGCGGCGACGACCGTCACGAACTTTATGAAACAGCCGGGGCGGCGCTTGGATTCGGATGGGATTACGCCAACGCTTTTCTATACAATATCGGCGGCAATGATTCTTACACCGCCGGGATGATATCGATGGGATGTGCCGAAATCCGGTCCAATGCCTTTTTGATCGAGATCGGGGGAGATGACACCTACCGGCTAAAAGAGGGGGCGCTGGGTCTGGGAGCGGTCGATGACCGGGATTATTACCGCCGCCCGACACAAGTGGTGACATATTATTCCGACAGTAAGTCGATCGGGGGGTTAATCGATATCGGGGGAAATGACCGTTATATATCTTACACCGACAGTACCGAAGTGGCTCATCCGGCGGCCGGAAACAACAGGTGCTGGTTTAAACCGGAGAAGAGCGACAGCACTTTCGGGGCCAACAATATCGGGGTCGGGACAGATGTCGAGAGCGGAATTATTCCGGAACTGGAAAGATGGAAATGAAGTCAGGACATAAAAAGACCGGTCATCGGACCGGTCTTTTTTCTACCCCGACGAGTTATTTTTTCTTTTTATCGCCCCTAAGAAGCGAAAATTTCAGAAGCGGGGGAGTCACCAGAGTAGTCACCATGACCATAATCACGACAGCGGAATAGGTTCCGATATCCACCAGCGGAACTTTATGCATCAACCCGGTGACATGATCAAGTTCCAGAATAGTCATTTTGGCGCCGATGGCGGCGAATATAAGGCCGACCTCGCCGCGCGGAATCATCCCCAGGCCAATGGCCAGGCGGTTGGTGGTTTTATCGAAAATAGCCAGCGAGCAAGCTTGTTTCCCGATAATGGCGACCAGGCTCATGACGCCGGCAAAAAAGAGGATTTCGGTATTGCCGAAGGTCCTTAGGTCAACCTTCATGCCCATCTCGACAAAGAAAATAGGAATAAGGAAGATTCCGATCGGCTCCACCAGTTCTTCGATATGGTGTTCGCCGCGCTCAGTGAATTCCTTGTAGTGGACCTTATCCAGAATCAATCCTGCGGCGAAAGCGCCGACAATGGGGGCCAGACCGATCTTATTGGCCAGAAAGGCCAGGGAGAAACAAACCAGCAAGCCGGTCGAAAGCAGGACGCCTCCCACTTTGAATTTGCTTCCCGCTTTAAACACGGTCGGCATCAACAGATTCCCGATGACAATGGCTCCGACAACGAAGCCGACTGCTTTGGCCACAATCAGCAGGACCTGAACCGAGTCTATCCCGGAGCCGCCACTGTTGGCCGTATTGATAACTCCGGTGACAACAGCCAGGATCACCAGTCCCATGATATCATCGATAACGGCCGCGCCGAGGATAATTTTGGCTTCATTGGTTTTCAGTTTCCCGATATCCTTGAGAACCCGGGCCGTAATTCCAACCGAGGTGGCGGTCAGAGTGGCCCCGATAAATATATGAACATAGGTCGAATGTTCCGGCAGGAATAGGATGGCGATGCCCCAGCCGAGGAAAAAGGGCGCGATGACGCCGAAAGTGGCCACCATGAAAGAGGCCGCGCCGACCTTCATCATCTCATTGATGGAAGATTCCAGCCCGACCATGAAAAGCAGGAGAATCACACCGATTTCGGCCAGGACTTCCAGTGTTACGCTGTGCTTGAATGGTTCGAAAGCATCGAAACCGATCATGGACAGATTTCCGATTACCATACCGATGACCAGTTCACCCAGCACGGCCGGTTGTTTGAATCTCTCAAATAAATCGCCGCCCAATTTCGCGGCCAGCAGGATGACTATCAATCCCAGCAGAACTTCGGCCACCTCGCTGTTTCCATGAGCGGATTCGTCATCGGGTTGGGATGCGTGGGTGGTGTGGCTATCGGAATTCTCGGTCGGGATTTCGGAGGGGCCGGGTATTTCCGGTTCGGCGGTAATGATCGTGCTGTCGATTTGTTCGGATGCGGTTGTGGTATTCAACCCGAGCGGGGTCTCGTTCTGACCAAAGGCGAGGGTATATATTAAATATCCTAAAATGACAATGAAAAAAATGGTGGTTCTTTTTCCCGTAAGTAATCTTGACACCGCCGAACTCCTTTCATCTATAAAAAATTTGAGTGAATTTAAGCTTTTGGGCCAAATTTACAAGGTTTTTTTTGAAGAATTAAACTGAATCGGGGGCCTCAATCACCCCTCGAATTATTCAGAAAAATTGGCACTCAGGTGAATGAGAAGATCTATTATCCGGTGACCGTTTTTTCGGACGCTCGTGAAACCTCGGTATTTTCGTAGTATCCCTGCATTTCCAGGTAGGTCTGCTCCAGACCGAAATAAAGGTCGGCCAGGTAAGCATTGGCATCGCTGATAATTTCGATCACATCTCCGACATCAAGTTCAAGATAGGCGGCCATTTCAAGAGAACGCGACAGGGAATCCCGCCGGATTTTTCCAGTTTCGGTGTGATCGAGTTTAAGATTCCGGGCCATGCTTTTTATTTCGCGGGCCAGCCGGGCGATATCGGTCTGGAATATTTCCAGCGAACCAACCGCAAGACGGTCGGCAAGAGAGACGATATCACACAGTTTTTCTTCGGTCGGATTGGTCGAAGTATCTTCGGAATTATGATGATTCCTGACGGCGTAGGCCAGCGATTTGGGAAGTCGCCAGGCGGTAATCAATTCGGCCCCGATCTCAGCATGGTTATACCCCAGGGTATCCTGCTCGACCACCACCAATTCCTGGCGGTTGCGGCGCGCCTTGGCGACCAGTTCGGCATAATCCTTTTTAAAATGCAACAGGAGAATTACAATCCCGACATCGTGGAGAATACCGGTCACAAAGGCCTCTTCCGGCTCGCGGTAACCGATCAATTCGGCGATGATACGGGCATTCTGGGCCACTTCAAGCAGATGGCGCCAGATACGCCGGATATCCATCATTTTCAGCAGTTCCTCATCGGGGGTCATGCCAAAAATGGTACTGCCAAGGATGAGGGTTTTGATCGATTCCAGACCCATGACAATAACGGCTTCGGAAACCTTGGTTACCCGGCCTTTACGCATGTAGTGACTGGAGTTGACCATTTTCAGGAGGCGGGTGGTCAGGGAGATATCCCGGGAGATAACCTCGGCGATTTCTTTAGCTCCGGCGTGGGGGTTATTGACGACTTTTAAAACCGCCGACAGCGATTGCGGCAAGCTGCCGAGTTCGTGGATTCCTTCGATGATTTCTCTGGGTGTTCCCGGTGTCATATTATCTCCTCAATTTCTATATGATATATCGGTTGACCGCCTTTGATATTAACACCTTTAGGGATTAGGCGGCGGAAACCGATGGATTGGCCGTATCGGTCACAATATGTTGCCGGACAATTAATTTGATGTTTTTACGAAATTTCGGCCGCGATTTCGACATTGAGCCGGCGCGCCTCATACTCTCTAATATATAATTGTTCGAGCGAAAAATAGATTTCGGCCAATTGCTTGTTGGCGGCAGTTATTATATCGATAACATCGCCAACATCGAGATCAAGATATTCCGCCAGCGTAATCGACTGCTGAAGTGATTCTTTTCGTATGCGATTAACGGTTTCACTTTCCAGCCCGAGATGTTTCTGATATTCACTTATTAACCGGATATTTTCTTCAACGTCGGGGTAGTAATCATTAAACGGACCCAGAGTCAGACGGTCGGCCAGCGCCACCATATTGTTCAGGCGGGTGGCTTCCGGTTCGAGGCCGGATTCATCCACCTGATGGTGGCCGCGGGCGGCGTGAGAAAGACGCACCGGTAATTTCCAGGTGTCAATCATTTCCGCTCCGAGATCACCGTGGGTGAATCCGAGAGTTTGCTGTTCTATTTTCCAGAGCGGGGTTTTCTCGGCGGCGGCCCTATCGATCAGGTCAAGATAACGATCACGGAAATACAGTAACATGATGATAATTCCCATATCATGAAGAATACCGGCGACAAAAGCCTCCTCAGGTTCCGGGTAGTTGATTTCCCGGGCGATACTTCGGGCCCCGGCGGCAACCTCAATAAGGTGGCGCCAGATCCGTTTGATATCGCACCGGCCGGAGAATTCGTTATCGGGCATCATACTGAACACCGAACTGCTCAGGGTGAGCATTTTGATGCTGTTAAGTCCCATCACTACCACCGCCTCGGTGACACGGGAGACTTTCCGGCGGCGGCTGTACTGAGCCGAGTTGACCATTTTCAAAACCCGGGCGGTCAACGACACGTCTTTGGAAATAACATCAGCGATTTGGTCGGCGCCGGCGGCCGGATTATTGATTATTTCGAGGACAGCCGCAAGTGTTTGCGGGAGACTGCCGATTTCGCTTATTCCGGAAATGATTTCTCCGGGACCGGGGGAGTCCATTCGTTGCCCTTTCTATGCTGCTTTTTGTCCCAAGTCGAATAGGCGCCTGCTGTCGGAATTTCAGGCGACAGGTATATACATATATTATCGGACAGGCGTTCAGACAGTTTAAGCAAAAGGTGGCGACGCGAAATAAATCGGATAGGAGATTGATCGGGAATAACTTAGCCGACGACTTTGAGTTTGGCGTATTTGGCCATGATTTTTTTGGTGCCAACCCCGGTGAAGTAGATTTCGAGACGCATCGATTCCCCCTCGCCCTCCACCCGGACCACTTTACCGCGGCCGAAAGTTTTATGCTGGACGATCCGGCCGACCCGGAGCATTTCCTCATCTTCGTACTCATAATGGACCCCGGAGATTTCTCGGATATTCTTTCCCAGGAACGATCCAACCGGGCGGACAGTTTCGAATTCGCGCCGGTGATGGCTTCGATAATCGGCGGTATCGATCAGAGCCGGGGGGAGTTCTTTAATAAAGCGGGACGGGATCGATTCCATCTCGCCGAAAAGATTACGGGTGGTGGCCATGGATAGCTGCAGATTTTTTTTGGCGCGGGTGGCCCCGACATAAAAAAGCCGCCGTTCTTCTTCCAGTTCGAGCGGGTTTTCGATAGCCCGGGCCAAGGGAAAAAGGCCCTCTTCAAGACCGACCATATACACCGAGCCGAATTCCAGCCCCTTGGCAGTATGAAGAGTCATCAGGGTCAGTTTGTCATCGATCTCCTTATAGCGGTCGAGATCGGTATAGAGCGAAACTTCGGCCAGGAAGTTTTCAAGAGTCGGTTCCGGGTAAGTGGCGGCGAATTCGTGGGCGCTGGAGATGAACTCCTCGACATTTTCCACCCGTCCCTGACCAACCAGCTGATCTTCTTCGATAAGATGCTCCTCGATTTTCAATTCATCAATTAATATCTGGGTCAGTTCGTCAATATCGAGATGATTTTTACGCTCGATAAAACCGGTCATCAGGTCATGGAAATCGCGCAGGATTTTTTTCGGCCGGGAGCCGAGGCTGTCGCAATTGTCGATTTCAGAGGAAGCCTCAAGCAAGGAGCGGTCATTGGCGCGGGCGTATGCGCTCAGTTTTTCGATGGAGGTGCCGCCGATACCCCGGCGGGGATAATTGATAATCCGCTGGAAGGAAATATCGTCTTTGGGATTGGCCGCTAATTTAAGATAGGCTATAATATCCTTGATTTCCTTGCGCTGGTAAAACGACAATCCCCCGATTATCTGGTAGGGGATATTGCGGCGCCGGAGAGCCTCCTCGAAAGGCCGGGACTGAGCGTTGATACGATAGAGAATCACCGTTTCCGAAAGTGAGTGGCGGCCCAGTGACTTTTCTATATTTCCCACCACGGTTGCGGCTTCATCGGCGGCGGTGTCGGTCAGAAAGAGCTTGAGAGGGTCGCCGCTTTTTTCCTCGGTCCAGAGGGTTTTCTCTTTTCGGTCGATATTGTTGGCGATAACCGATGAGGCGGCTTTAAGAATGATTTCGGTGGAGCGGTAGTTCTGTTCCAGTTTGATGACCCGGGCGCCGGGAAAATCTTTCTCGAAATTGAGGATATTGGAGATATCGGCCCCGCGCCAGCCGTAGATCGACTGGTCCTCATCACCTACGACGCATATATTTTGATGCTCGCCGACCAGGAGTTTCAACAGGAGGTACTGACTATGGTTGGTGTCCTGGTACTCATCGACAAGGATATATTTAAAGCGATTACGGTAACGGTCGCGGATATCCTCGCGGGATGACAGAATTTTGACGGAGCGGAAGATAAGATCATCGAAATCGAAAGCACCGCATTCTTTGAGACGCTGTTCGTAAAGGGTATAAACCTGAGCGGTGCGGGATTCGAAATAACCGGAAGCGCGGGCGGCGAAGGCGGCGGCATCGACCATCAGGTTTTTAGCATTGGAAATCTTCCTCTTGAGCGAGGGTGCCGGGAACTGGGTCCGGGCGATATTCAATTGATCCAGGCAGTTCTTTATTAAAGCGATCGCGTCGTCTTCGTCGAAAATGGTAAAATTGGCCGGATAGCCTATCTCCGCGGCCTCCTGCCGCAACAGGCGGGCGCAAAAGGAATGAAAAGTGGAAACGGAAAGACTATAGGTTTGGGTTCCCAAGAAACTGTTAATGCGCTCTTTCATTTCATTGGCGGCTTTATTGGTGAAGGTGACGGCCAGGATGTTGCAAGGGTCGGCCAGACGCTTTCCGAGGATATAGGCCACCCGACTGGTCAGAACGCGGGTTTTACCGGAACCGGCCCCGGCTACCACCAGCAACGGACCCTCGGTGGAAATCACCGCCTCACGCTGGACGGGATTTAATTTACTCAGCAGAGATTCCATAGTTTTCTTTCGCCGCAAAAGCCTTGAATATAATCATCCCGGCTTTTTTGGCAAGAGCCAAACAGCTTTGACTTGTAAATTGCCGGTCGGGCGTTTATTTTTAAGGTCAATATGTTCCGTGTAAGATCACCATATTCGGCAGTTATTATAATATTCGCCATCGCTTTTGTCATCCATGCCCTGTCACTTTCTTTCACCCAGGATGATGCTTTTATTTCTTATCGCTATGTGAAGAACTTTTTAAACGGGGACGGCCTGGTTTTTAATATGGGCGAGCGAGTGGAAGGATACACTAATTTTTTCCTGATAATTCTAATGGCGTTATTCGGGCGGATCGGGTTGGATTATATAATTGTCTCGAAGGTGATCGGAATAATGTCGGGGCTTTCGATATTCGGGCTGATTTTATTTAAAGGTCGGGAGTTTATCCCTGATGACAGATCCCGGTTGATTCCGATAGCCGCGGCATG
The DNA here is from genome assembly GCA_016933955.1 of Candidatus Zixiibacteriota bacterium. Classification (NCBI taxonomy): domain Bacteria; kingdom Pseudomonadati; phylum Candidatus Zixiibacteriota; species Candidatus Zixiibacteriota bacterium. The sequence goes on along the minus strand of JAFGTT010000032.1, from coordinate 250,223 downwards.
GTTGCTTCTGGCCAACGGGGCAATGGCGTACTGGTCGATTTCCGGGTTGGAGACGGTATTTTTTTCGGCCCTGGTATTTTATGGTGTTTGGATGGCTTCGGCGCGAAGTTTCCTGTTCATCCCGTTTCTGGCCCTGGCTACCCTGACGCGGCCTGAGGGTGGACTGATATTTCTCCTGGTCATGATTTACTACCTGATCTCGGGATCGTATCGAATAGGTCATCTGGCTCTAATGGCGGCGGTCTTTGCTGTTTTAATTTTGCCTCAGTTCGTATTTCGCTGGTTTTATTACGGGGATTTATTACCTAATCCTTTTTATGCCAAAACCGGCTGGTCGAGCGAATATCTGGCATCCGGTTTAAGTTATATCCGGCTTTTTTTAAAAAATTATGGTTTTGGCGGCGGGCTTATTGTAATCCCGATGGTTCTTTTCCGGTTTATTCCTCAGCGATTAAAATTGTTTCTGCCGGTTATTATCGGTTTTATCATTTATGTCGGACTGGTGGGGGGGGATGTTCTTCATGGCTATCGTTTTTTTATCGTCCTGCTACCGATTTTGTACATCCCGTTTACCTCGGCCATTTATTTTCTGGTTGATAAAATCACAAAAGGGAAATCTCCTGTCCGGGCAGTCGTTTTTGCTGTTGTTATGATTGCCTGCGGGGCGGCAACCTTTCTTATTCCCCGTCCGGGATTGCTCCGGGTGAGAGAATTCGAGATCGGACTGGTCAGCAGTATGAAACGACAGGCGGAAATTATTGGACAGGCACGCTCGTATCATTATACCATTGCCCTGACGACTATCGGAGCCTACGGTTTTTACAGCGGGGCGGAGGTCATCGATATGCTCGGTCTGACCGATCGAACAATTGCCAAGAATCCCCGGCCGGTCTGGGGTATTAAATCAACCTGGAAAGAGCGCAATTACAATGTCCCTTACCTCATGGAGCGTGAGCCGGATCTGATTCTTTTTTCGACGGGATTGAAACCGTCGGCCCCGGCTGAGAAGGCCTTATTTCTGTCATCGAAATTTCGTAATGGCTATTACCCGGTGTTTCATGTCGAGGGGTATATGTATACTATTTTCAAACATCGGGATGATTACCGGGGACCGGATAGTTATTACAGCGATCCCGGATTTATCAACCTTTATGCCGAGGCGCTCAATTACAACCGGGATAAAGAATTCGACCTGGCCTTCGAAGCGGCCGGGCAGTCCGCCCGGAGCGGTCCCCCGGACTTTTACCTGCCGGTAGTTCTGATGGGGGATATCATGCTGGAAAAAGGCGAACTGGAGCGGGGATTAAACTATCTTCAGCAGGCCTTCGAGATGTCGGATGGCCACGCCTCGACGGCCGGGGATAAATTGGGCCGCTATTATGAAATGATCGGTGATACAGCCACGGCCGATATTTATTATAATGCCATCATGAAGGTCAACAGGCTATAATGGCCGGACCGGAAAACCGTTATTTCCAATTATTCAATTTTTCTCTGGTCGAAATGTATGTTTCGGCATAAATTCTCCTTTTTAAATATTGAGGTCGGCAATGATCAGGGGAAGAAATTATAAATTTCGGTTTGTTTCGGCGTCCGCCTTTTATATTCTCGGGGCGGCGCTTCTGTTACTGTTATATTCCGAATTCTGGCGATTGTTATTGATGGTCAGCAATCCTGATCCGGTATCCGAAATTCCTCTGTCAATTCTGATGCAATCCTTTATAATCGGGGCCCGTTTTGATTTTCGGGTAATCGCGGTGGTTCTCCTTCCTCTTTTCCTGATAGGTACCATTCCGACCATAGATATTTCGCGGTATCAATCAGTGCGGGTTGTCAATCTGGTTTTGCTGGGAGTCATTTCGGGAGTGATGTTTTTCCTGCACTTAATCGACATCGAGTTTTACAAATTTTTCAAGGCCCGCCTCAATGGTTCGGCGCTGCTGTGGAAAGACAGTTCCAGCGACATGATAAAGATGATCTGGGAAAGCTACCCGGTAATACGGTATATGCTTTTATACCTGGTGATCCTGGTAACTTTCATCTACCTGGCCAAACGTCTGCTTGGTTTGATTCTCAATCTCACCGGTCCCAACCGGGGCTGGGTGACGGCGGTTTATATTCTTCCGGTGTTGTTTATATTGGTTATTGGCGGAATCGGCCGAATTTATGAAGTGTCCCCGATGCGATGGGGAATGGCTTTTTTCTCCAGGTATGAATTCGCCAATCAGCTTACTCTTAACCCGGTCCATGAATTCGCCCGGGATATTTTTTATGATATGGGCAAAAGAGAGCAAATTCACCGGCTGGTGGAACAGGTGGAGTATCCCGAAGGGGAAAACACGGTCAGGGAGATGCTGGGGATGCCGCCTGTCAAAGATGGCCAGGAAGAGAAACGGTTGGTTCGCCATCGCCATTTCGAGAAACAAAATCCCGACCCACCCAATATTATTGTGGTCATCAGCGAGTCTTTCGGATCGAGCAAGATCGGCACATTGCTGAGTGAATACCAGTATGATCTGACGCCGGGTTTTGATTCGCTGTCGAAGAAGGGGACTCTTTTCACCAATTTCTATTCAACTGGAACTCATACCTGTACCGCCATGTTTTCGGTCATGACTGGAACTCCGCACCTGTTCGGAAGGACCATGATGAAGCAGGTCCAGGGATACTGGACCTATTTTTCACTGGCCGCGATACTCCGCGAAAAGGGATATGAAACGATTTTCTGCACTACCCAGGATCCCCATTTTGACAATATGCAGGGATTTATGCGAGCCAACGGGGTAATGACAGTGTATTCGGTTCTGGATCACGATCAGTCATTGGTCTTAAACTGGCTGGGGGTTCCCGATCAGGTCATGTTCGATCATGCCTATAACCAGTTGCGGAAAAGGGCGCTGGAGGGCAGGAAATTTTTTGCCCTGATTCTCACCGGAACCAACCATCCGCCCTGCGAGGTTCCGGAGGTGGGGATCGAACGGATGCCGGAATCGGAACCGCGAAAAAACGAATTCGATGCCATACGCTACGCCGACTGGGCCTTCTCGCGATTCTTTTACCAGATCGACAGGGACAGCGCTTTCGACAACACAATCATCTTTTTTACGGCCGACAACGGTTTTCCGTATAACGTCACGACCGAACTGGATGTGTCATGGATACAGATTCCGTTTTTTGTTTACAGCACCAGAGGAGAAATAAACGGGGGGGTAAGAAATAATCGGCTGGGATGCCAGCTTGATATTCTTCCCACGGTGATGGGCCGGGTGGGGCTGGATTATGATGATTATTCGCTTGGTTATGATCTTTTCGATACGACCGCTACGGTCGAGGATTTTGCCTTTGCCACGAGCTGGTACAATATCGGTTTCATTCGGGACAGCCTCTTCTTTGTAAGCCGTCTTAACGGCGGTCCGATTTCGCTCTATCATCTGTCGGACAAGTCGTTTAATATTGCCGGGGAGTATCCTGAGGTGGTGGCGGAGATGAAATGCAAAGTGTATGGCCTTTACCAGAGCGCTTATTATAATCCGCGGCGTCCGCTTGATCGAAGCGGCAATAATTAATTCTTGCGATAAAATTAAAAACGGCGGCTTGATTGAATCAAACTGCCATTTTTAATATATCCTATCGGAAGCCGACCGGATAGGCCGGTTTAGAATGATTTTACGGCCTCGTCAAGAGAATCGTGGGTTTCGAAGATGGTCACCAGCCGGGTGATGGTCAGGAGTGATTCGATTCCCTTGGTCACATTGGCCAGCTTGAGCATGCCCTTATTGTTTTTCATGGTTGTCAGAGCCGAGATAAGCATACCCAGTCCAACCGAACTCATCCATTCCACTTTGGCCAGATCGATTACAACTTTTTTGGTGCCGCCGTTGGCCAGTTCATGCAACTTGCCATGAAACATGGTGGAGTCGGGACCGCCCATGACTTTGCCTTCAAGATGAATTATGGCCACATCGCCTTTGACTTCATCAGTAATTTTCATTGTCTTTCTCCGCTTATATATTCTTCACAATTTTCCCAAGACGACTATTGCCTGCAATTATCGGACCTGTACCGATATCGTCCCTGTTTAAAAAAAACACGAAAATGAAAAAAACGCAAGCCTTTCTATAAAAGAAACTGAAGGCTTACGCCATCGATTGGTAATAATTTTCTCTTTCTTCCTTTTTAACGTTTCCGGCGGGGAGAGCGGTTATTTTAATAGTGAGGGGATGACTGCCGCCGACACTGATAATATCGCCCTCGTTGACCTCGCCGGCCGGCTTACATCGTTCGCCGTTTTTTTTAATCAGTCCGCTGTCGGCCATTTCCTTGGCCACGGTCCGTCGTTTTATCAGCCCCACTTTGGAAAGATATTGATCGAGTCTCATGTTTATTTATTTTTCGGTGTTGCCAATATTCCGGATTTCGACATAGGTTTTTTCTTTTATTTCGGCCAGCCAGCGGTCGACAAATTCACCGGTTTTGGATTGCTTGGCCATTTCCTTGATCTGATCGAAATTATCCACAGGATTGAGCGTTCCACCAGGTTTCCAGTCGAGACGCTCGATAATATGAAGGCCGTAATCGGTCTTGACGGGGCCGTAGATATCCCCATTTTCGGTCAGGCTGTCCATGGCCTGTTGAAAGCCGGGCGGGAGATCTTTCACGGCAAACCAGCCCAGTTCGCCACCCTGTTTTCGGGATTCATCATCGGCCGAGAAAACCTTGGCATTTTCTTTAAAATTGGCGCCGTTCCTTATTTCTGCCAGGAGAGAATCGGCCAGTTTGTAACTCAGGAGGGAATCCTGACTTATCGGAAGAACCTCCAGCAGGATATGGCGCAGGTGAGCCCGTTTGCCTTCAATTTCCTCGCATTTGATAATGTGGACGCCGAATTGAGTTCTGACCGGTGCGGAAATATCGCCCGGGGACAGGTTAAAGGCCACCCGGCTGAATTCGGGAACGACATCATCGGCGGCCACAAAACCGAGATCGCCGCCGGTAAGCGCGGAAGGGCCACTGGAATAAGTCGCCGCCAGGGTGGCGAAATCAGCCCCGGAGACAGCATTCAGACGAATTTTTTCAGCCTCGGCCAGAACCGAATCCTCGGTGGTTTTCGAAGGCTGAAACTTTATCAGGATATGCGCCAGACGAATTGCTTCGGGCTGATCCGGAATGGAATCCTTGTACTTTTCATAAAAATCCATTACTTCCTGACGGGAAATGGATATCTGGGCCAGTTTTTTTGATATCAACTGCTGTTTCAGAAGCTGGTTTTCTATTTCGGGGCGAAGTTTCTTTTTAAAGGTCCTCAGGGTCAGACCCTCCAGGCTAAGCTGTTCGAGGAATTGATCCTCGCTTTCGAACTGCGATGATATTCGGGCAATATGATCATCGAGGGCCAGGTCGACATCTTCAGCGGTTACCTTTATGGAAGTATCCTGACGGGCTTCATTCAAGAACAGCCTTTCGGAGATCATCTGATCGAGAACATCATCCTGGAGTTTTTTCAACTCCTGTTCGTTTTTCGGCCGGAGACCTCCCTGGATTGCCACCAATTGAATCTGGGCGGCCAACTCCGACATCATGATGGGATCACGGCCGACAATAGCCACGATTTTCTCGATCGGTTCCATTTCCGGATGAACTGCCGGAGGAAGAATCGAACTCAGGATCAGGGCCAACAGGAGTATGTTTATTTTTTTCATAAGCTTTCCCGGGGTCAGCCGGCGGCGGTATCGGGAACCGGATGATTTTTCGAAGCATCGGGTTGTTCGTACTGCGATTTATCAATACTGGCCCGTAAGTTGCTTTCGTTGATATCGATACTGGCTTTCTCGCGGTGTTCTTTGACCCATTCTTCGAAAGCCATCCGCCGCCGGAGTTTATCCAGTTTTTCCTTGATGCTCTGCTTGACGGTGAAGAAATCCTTGATGGTTTCCGGTTTTATATCCGCGACAAAAATAATCGACGTTTTATTGCCCATAGCGATGGGTCCGCCGACCTTGCCGATCGGAGTTTCTTTGGCCACTTTGAAGATGGCGGGATAATATCTCTGTTCAATCCAGCCCAGATCGCCGCCATTGGCCCGTTTGCCGCTTCGTTCGGTATATTGCGAGGCCAGAGATTTAAAACGATCGAGGGAATTGATTTTGTTCACATAGGTTTTGGCCGTAGCGTAGTCATTGAACATGATTTCATAGACATGGATTTTTTCCGGTACAGCGAATTCGGATTGATTGTCATCGTAGTACTGCCGGATTTCACCTTCATCGGCCTCACCGGGATATTGAATGGAATCATTTTCCATAATATCGGCCATGGTGAGTTCGGTAAATCGCTTGATCCGATCTTTAAATCCGGGTTCATCTTCCATACCGCTCCGCCGGGCTTCCATTTCCAGGATATCCATGGCGCTTAGATTAAAGATGACATCGGCCAAACCATCGTAATCATCGAAATCGGGCCGCATACCCGTTTTAAGCTGTTTAATAGCTCCCAGATAGCCGCCCAGGGTCATCTGACCCCCATCCCAGGTAGCCAGAACCAATTCTCTTTCGTCCCGATCCAGCTGCGACAGGTCGAAATCGTTTTTGGGCAGGGTTTCCAAAAGGGTCGGAGGGTACAGGCTGGCCCGTTTGTGCATCAGGTAATCGCAGGTGACGGTATCGATATGGATAGGATATTTGGCCTTGACTTCTTTAGTATATTCATCAAGGCGTTTACTGCGTTTCATGGATTCCAGGGCGTTACGCATCTTGGTGTACATCTTGTCATAGGTGTCGCGCAGTTCGTTGGGAGCGCGGTCGGTCATCCGGGCAATATGCCAGCCATAACGGGTTTCGAAAGGAGCCGAAGTTTCTCCCGGGTTGAGTTTAAAGACGTTTTCCAGGAAAACGGGGTCCATCTGTCCCCAGACGAAATAACCCAGGTCACCGCGGTTCTGGGAAGCGCTCGGGTCAACCGAGTATTGGAGGGCCAGGTTCTCGAAAGACTCGCCCTCTTTCAGTTTTTCGATGATGGAATCGGCCAGCTCTTTACTATGAACCAGGATGTGCGAGGCCTGGACTTTATATTCCAGTTTATTATAGAAATCTTTAACGTCTTCATCGGTTATCTGAACCGGATCAATGACCATTTTTTTGTAGAAGGCGTCGAGCAGGAAGCGGTCTTTGTTGCCCAGGACAATCCGTTTGACCTCCTCGGATTCATCAATATTCTTTTTATAGGCTTCTTTGATAAGCAGGCGCTGGATGATCAGGCTATCGAGAATTTGCCGGCGGTTCTGCAATTCCTCATCGAAAGAGGCGAATTTCTGTCCGGACCGGTTGAAAATATCGTTGAGTTCACGGGCGGTTATTTTCTCGCCGTCAACTTTGGCGATAACGGGATCATCATCCGAACCGCAGCCATTCAGCATAATGGCGCCGAAAATGAAAAGGACGAAATATGTGATAATTAACAAAGCATTCTTCATGAGATATTTCCCCATTGGTTAGATTGATTAGATACTCATAGATGTTTATACCAAATGCCGATGACTTCGTTCCTCCGGATATTAAGTCTAAAACTATACTACCTGTGGCCCGATTTGGCAAGCTGTTTTTGGGCTTTGGCGTTGAGGTAAAAGAGGATAGCCGGCGCGGGATAGAGCCCGGGAAAAAAAGATTAACGTTTCGGGAGAAAATTGGTTACATTACGGGCCGCCCGAAAAACGCATAATCGGAGTTGAAGGTTTTATGAAGCTGACTTATGGTGATGAAAACATTGAAATAAAAACCAAGTTGCCGGTTATTCCACTTCGCGATATTGTCATATATCCCCATATGGTTTACCCGCTTCTGGTGGGCCGCCCGTTTACGATCGCGGCTCTTCAGGAAGCCATGATTCAGGAGAAACAGGTTTTTCTCTGCGCCCAGAGACTTTCGGATGTCGATATGCCGGAGCGGGCCGATCTTTATAATGTCGGAGTGATTGCGCGGATATTACAGGTAATGAAACTTCCCAACGGAACCATGAAGGTTCTGGTGGAGGGATTGATCCGGGCGAGAATAAAGCAGTACACCAAGTCGGGGGCTCATTTCACGGTCAGCGTCAATCCGACCAGGACCAGCCTGCAGTACGACCGCGAAACCGAGGCCCTTTCAAGGACGGTGCGGGAGTTGTTCTCCGACTATGTCCATCTCAACCGGCGTCTTCCCGATGAGGTTCTGCTTTCGTTTACCGCCATAGATGACTATCAGCGTCTGGCCGATACGATTGCGGCTCATATTCTGCAAAAAATGGATGTCAAGCAGGCCATCCTGGAACTGGAAACGGTTAAGAGCCAGTTTTCCAAGATTGCGGCGGTACTGCAGGGGGAACTGGAAATTCTCAAGATCGAGCAGAAAATCGACGGGACGGTGCGGGAGGCGATGTCGCGGGATCAAAAGGAATTCTATCTTCAGAAACAGCTCAAGGCCATCAAAGATGAACTGGGTCAGACAGACGAGATGGCCAATGAAGTGGAGGATTTGCTTGAAAAGCTGGCCACCCTGAAAGCTCCGAAAGAAGTTATTGCGCGGTGTGAGGATGAGATAAAGAAATTGTCGAAAATGCACCCTTATTCGGCGGAATCAGCCGTGGTGCGTTCTTATGCGGAACTGGTTCTGGCTTTACCCTGGCAAAAGACAACGACCGATCGGCAGAAATTCAAGGAGGTCAAATCAATTCTCGACGGCGATCATTTCGGTCTCGATAAACCCAAAAAACGGATACTGGAACATCTGGCTGTCCTCAAAGTAGCCGGGCATGTGAAAGGTCCGATTCTTTGCCTGGTGGGTCCGCCCGGGGTGGGCAAAACTTCGCTGGGCCGCTCGATCGCCCGGGCTTTGAATCGCAAGTTTGTCCGAATCTCTCTCGGGGGAGTTCGGGATGAGGCCGAGATCCGGGGACATCGCCGAACCTATATCGGATCTATGCCGGGGCGGATTATCCAATCAATAAAGAAAGCTGAATCATCGAATCCAGTATTTTTACTTGATGAAGTCGATAAGATCGGAATTGATTTTCGAGGCGATCCGGCCGCGGCTCTACTCGAGGTTCTCGATCCCGAACAAAATGTGGCTTTTTCTGATAATTATCTCGAACTGGATTTCGATCTTTCGAAAGTCCTGTTTATCACGACGGCCAATTCACTTTCCGGAATTCCGCCGGCCCTGATGGACCGGATGGAAACGATCAGGTTACCCGGTTACCTGGAACATGAAAAACTGGAGATTGTCCGGGGCTACCTGCTTCCCAAGTTGAAAAAAGAAATGGGATTGGGTGGTATCGAAGTCGATTTTCCCGATTCCGGGCTTATTGAGATAATACGGTTTTATACCAGGGAATCGGGGGTGCGGGAAGTCGAGCGGCAGATCGCCACCATCCTGAGAAAAATAGCTCAGCAACTGGCGGAAGGATCGAGAAAGAAGAAATTCACGGTCGGGCCGAAGAAGGTCAATGGATTTCTTGGGGCTCCACAATACCTGACAACCGATATCAAACCGAGACCGAAACCGGGTTATGCCGTCGGTCTGGCCTGGACCCAGGTCGGAGGCGAGGTGATGCCGATCGAAGTAAACCTGATGAAGGGAGCGGCCAAATTGACTCTAACCGGCAAGCTGGGCGAAGTTATGCAGGAGTCGGCCTGGGCGGGATTATCGTATATCCGCAGTCATGCCGGCAGGTTCGGTCTTGATCCCGACTTTTTTAAGGAGATGGAGATTCATGTGCACGTTCCCGAGGGAGCCGTGCCGAAAGATGGCCCCTCGGCCGGGATAACGATCCTGATTGCGATATTGTCGGCGTTGACCGAAAGGCCGGTCCGCAACAAGTTGGCACTGACAGGCGAGGTTACAATCAGCGGCGATATCCTCGCGGTGGGAGGACTCAACGAAAAACTGCTGGCCGCCAAAAGAAGCGGAATCAGTGATATTATTATCCCCTACCGGAATAAGAAGGATATTCCCGAGTTGCCGCATAAGCTGGTCGAAGGTATCAGGTTGCGGCCGATCAAGACGGTTGAAGAGGCGATTAAAATTGCCTTTGGCAGTAAAACCGAACAAATCGCGGGCGAGCGACGGCCAAAAAAGTGAAATTTTGCTTTATTTTATATATGGCAAGCTATTATACTTCTCGGTGGCGGAACAATAAGAATAACGAAATAATCTCAAGATGCCTTTAAAAGCGGAATTTTTCGGGTCCTATGCTGATGCCCGGAAAATACCATCCGACAACCGTCCTCAAATCGCTTTCGCGGGTCGCTCCAATGTGGGGAAATCATCATTATTGAATAAGATTGTCGGTCGAAAAAAACTGGCCAAAACTTCCAAGACTCCCGGCCGGACGCAGTTGATTAATCTTTTTTTGGTTAACGAGGTTTGTTTTTTTGTGGATCTGCCGGGCTACGGTTATGCCCGGGCTTCGGTGGAGGCGCGTCGGCAATGGGGAAAACTGGTCGACAGTTATCTGGACTCGTCGCCGTCATTGAAAGGGCTCTGTTTTCTTCTCGACTGCCGCCGCGACCCCAATGAGGATGATCTGATGATGGTTGACTGGCTTCAGTCGCGAAACATAGAGTATATAATTGTTCTCACCAAGGCCGACAAACTCAGCAAGAGCCGTCTGCTTAACAGGTGTCGGCAGATCGAAAAAGCCTTTAAATCCAGCCCGATTCCGTTTTCGATTGTTTCGGGAATCGGCAAAAAAGAGCTGTTGCTCTGGATTGAGGGCATTACCGGTAAACAGAAATAAATAAGTTTTTAAGAGAGTGGTGATTATGGGTAAGAATGTAATTGTGCTCGGATGCCAATGGGGCGATGAAGGCAAGGGTAAGGTGGTCGATCTTCTGGCCGAGAAGGCCGATGTAATCGCCCGTTTCCAGGGCGGGGCCAACGCCGGCCATACTATTCGCTACGGCAACAAGCAGTTTATCTTGCACCTGATCCCCTCCGGAATCATCCACCCCGGTAAGATATGTTATATCGGCAACGGCGTGGTCCTGGACCCGTTCGGTTTTATCGAGGAGATCGGTTTACTTAAGGCGAAGGGTATTGATACGACCGGGCGATTATTCGTGTCCTCGGCCACCAACCTGGTGATGCCGTACCATAAAATGATCGATAGTATGGATGAAAAAAAGCGGGGCAGTGACGGCCTTGGAACAACTTTAAGGGGGATCGGCCCGGCTTATCGCGACAAGGTCGGCCGGTTCGGTATCCGGTTGTGCGATCTTTATGCCCCCGACCGGCTGAAAGAAAAGCTGGAAAGTTATCGAAAGATGAAGACTGAATATTTCAACGGGACCGATGATGAGCGGGCCGATATGAAAAAAATATTGAGTGATTTACTGGATCTGGCGCCCCTTCTGAAACCGATGATGGTCAATGTATCGCTGGAAATCACCGGGCATATTGTTTCGGGGAGATCGATTCTGTTCGAGGGAGCCCAGGGGGCGATGCTTGATGTCGATCTGGGAACCTACCCCTTTGCGACTTCATCGAATACCACTACCGGCGGGGCCATGACCGGGCTGGGACTGGGACCGAAGGTATTCGACGAAATTATCGGGGTTGTCAAGGCTTACACGACGCGGGTCGGAAGCGGACCGTTCCCGACCGAACTGGTAAATGAAACGGGGGCACGATTACGCGAGGCGGGAAAAGAATTTGGTGCCACTACGGGCCGCCCCCGGCGGACCGGGTGGATCGACCTGGTGGGCCTGCGGCATGCCTGCCGGATAAACGGGATCGAAAAAATCGCCGTAACCAAACTTGATGTCCTAGATACTTTCGAAAAGATTCGGGTATGTGTCGGCTACCGGTTGAACGGAGAAGTGTTGACCGAAGTGCCTCTGGATCTGGCTGAATTATGGCATGTGGAGCCGGTATATAAAGAATTCGAGGGCTGGATGATAGCCACGGCTGGGATTGATGATTTCAGGAAACTGCCGGATAAGGCCAGAAAGTATCTCGGTTTCATAGCCGATGATCTTAAGGTCGGCATTTGTCTTGTCTCCACCGGGGCCAGACGCGAAGAGACGATTGTAATATAGTGGATTTCATGAGATAAATAATCAACCGCGATTATTTAAAATCGGGTTGGTTGTTTCAGTATTCTTTGAATTTGATTAGAAAATCGTAAAATAGTGCGAATTGAACGATTATCTTCGTTTCAATGTAATCTATTGGGGATCAATTTATTAGGGTTCCAGTTAGAATAAATACTCGTATAAATATACGAATTAAATTGCAAAAATTGCCCATCGGCATTTCCTCTGACTCTATAAGTTATTATATATCAATAAAATAGAAAGGCCCGCGGGATGTCTGCGATATTTTGGCATTGGCGTTGCTATATTTTGGCCAGGAGTGAGGAAATCAGTCAGGGCTGATGATTTAATAAAATTGACCTCTACGCTTATTTTCAGGTCGCTATCTTCTTTTCTCGAGGCAGGGGGCCCGTTAAAGAGGGGAACGGGCCCTCAAATTATTTGCCCCACAATCATATTTTCTGGTTACATTCAAAAGACAGACGCTTTATAATGAAAAACGCTTAATCATTTTTTTAGACTTCAGGTTTAAAATGTTTTTTATGAAATATATTCAAATGCCGGTATTAAATCCTGCCCCGATAACCACCCATAGTTTGATAAAATAATAACAGGAGAAACCATGCCCGGATTACATCTGTTCTGCCGATCGAATGGCCGGAGTGATAAGGAGATATCAAATACGAAGGAGGTCCTTCTCTGGAAAGACAGCCTTAAAATCAGAGAACTCCATTACGACGGATCGTTTGAATTGATTTTTTCCGGTTATGATGGATATCCGCTTTTGACTGCCTCTGACGATGGGATGATCTGGGCTGTGGAGGGTATGATTTATAATCGGTCTGATTCTGAGATCGGGGATTTTTTTAAAGGAGTATCAATAAATGCTGAGGCGGGCGAGAATATTGAAGGAGTCATTAAATCATTTATAGATAATTCCGACGGGGAATTCCTGGCCGTGATTTTCCTGAAAAAAACACGGAAGCTGTTGCTTTTCAATGATCGCTGGGCCCGTCTGCCGGCTTATTATGCAATTACTGATGACGGTCTGGTTTTTTCCAGGGAATTGAAATATGTCCTGAAACACTTGCAGTCAATAAAATTGAATCGGTTGTGGATGGCCGAATTTCTGATTTTTGAATATAACCTGGGCAATAAGACGATAATCGAGGGGGTTAGATATCTCGAGCCGGCGGAATTGATCAGTGTTTCGTTCCATCAGGCTCGACTGAAATATGAGAGTAAAAATCTCGGGAGCGATAATTTCGATGATAGGGAAGAATTAACCGACCGGCGGGAGATAATCGGCCGTTGCGCCGAATTATTTCGGGAGATGGTACGGGTCAGATTCGACCGGGTCACAGCTCAGGATTACGGTCTAATAGTCGATGTCAGCGGCGGTCATGATACCCGGGCGGTATTTGCCGGACTGGCCGGTCTCGGGGCTAAGTTGACCGCCTGCAATGACCATCTGACCGAAGGGATTGAAGCCGAGATCGCCAACAGCCTGGCCGAACATTATCATACACCATTAATGCACTTTTCCGGTCTTCGGCCTAATCGGGAGATCGACTCTCTGGCCGACGTTACTTTCAAGACCGACTGTCAGGTAAACTGCCTGATGGCGGTCAATAACTATTATGATGAAATGGAGCGGGAGACGAAGATATCCGGAAAAAAGGTTCATTTCATGGGTCTCGGGGGCGAGTTTCTGCGGCATCGCTATCGTCCGCTTCGTCATTACCGAGGCCTGAATGATATGATCGCCGGGGACGGGTTCAGTAATTTGTTCATGATCAATCAGGCCTGCTCGGTACTCGAAATGGAGCGATCGGTTTTCGATAAAAGTATTGTTTCCGAAATCGATAGCTGGACCGAAAAAAGTCTGCGCGGCCGGGTGGTCCATCTTCAGTTCGAGCGCTACAACAAATTCGACAATGGGGGAGAAAACCGTCATCGATTGTTCAACTGGGTGGTGTCGCCTTTCTGGGGGAAAGACCTGTTTGAATTCATTATGACGCGGGTGCCGCTTGCGATGATCGATTATTTCTTTTTTGTCGATTTTCTGCGGGAACTTGATCCACGGAGTATCGAGCTACCCATTTACAGCGGAATTGCAGGAGTCAACCCGATCAGGCATAATTATCTATTCCGGATCCGGGCTAAGTCCAAATTATGGCTGCGTTATAACCGCTATTTATATAAATCGGCGCGTTCTTTTCGCAACCGTCTTATCGGCCGCCGAAAAGATGATCCCGAGATGATATGGTTGAGGGAGAATATAGGGCAAATAATGCGGCAGTCGGAAGCGGTCAGCCGGTATTTCGATATAAAGGCCGTGAATAATCTGATGGCCGATTATCCGGGAAGTCTGCCGCTGTATCAACTTCTGACAATTATGCTGTATATCATGGATATTGAACGACGCTTTCCCGGGAAGTTATCATAAATCAGGATGGTCGTACCACTGGCATAAAATTCCAAAATTATTATATTGTATAACAGGAGAAGGACAGGTATCAGGGAGAACAGGTAATGGGCGATTTAATCTGCTGGAATTGCGCCAGGGCGACCGGAATCGAGGGCAAGGTAACACGCAATGATTATTGCCCGCATTGCCGGGCGGATTTGCGCTGTTGCCGGGGCTGCCGTTTTTTTGATCCGACCTCCCGCTGGCAGTGCCGTGAGCCTATTGAGGCGCCGATTCCTATTAAGGACAAATCGAATTTCTGTGATTGGTTTCAGCTTCGCAATGCCTTCCATACACCCGGGGGAAGGCCGGAACGGGTTGATTCCAAGGATGATCGCAAGAAGAAATTCGATGATCTCTTCAGCGATTGAATTCCGGGGAAAAACGGGGCATGGTCCGGACTGGAATTTGAAAAGGCGGCCTTAGGGACCGCTTTTTCTATTCAAAATTTTAATACAGTCGGAATTTGTCCGATCCCGGTTACCTTTCAGGAGTGGTCAGAAGTAAACCATTCCACCGTCTTTTTCAATCCCTCTTTGAACATCACCCGTGGGTTGTAACCCAGGTCTTTTTTGGCGCGGGAGACATCGGCATAGGAATGCAAAATATCGCCGGGCCGGGGAGCGATATATTTGGCTTTGATATTGGTTCCGATGATTTCGCGGAGCATATCGAGAAGATCATTAAGGGTGAATCTGGCCCCGCAGGCCACATTGTAAAAGTTGCCGGGCGCGATTTTTGAGGTGACCGCCAGGAGGTTGGCCTGGATGGTATTGTCGATATAGGTGAAATCACGGGATTGCTCGCCATCACCGAAGACCACCGGTTGTTTCCCGGAGGAGAGGGCGAAAATAAATTTGGGAATGACAGCGGCGTATTCCGAGTTGGGATCCTGACGGGGACCAAAAATATTGAAATATCTCAGGCAGACAGTTTCGAGGCCGTAGAGGTTATAAAATACCTTACAATATTTTTCGCAGGTCAGTTTGGTTACGGCATAGGGAGAAAGCGGATCGGTCGGCATCTGTTCATGCTTGGGGAGTTCCGGGGTGTCGCCGTAAACCGAAGATGATGAAGCCATAACGAATCTTTTCACGCCGGCCCGCTTGCCGGCTTCGAGCAAGTTCAGAGTTCCATCGATGTTGACCTTGTTGGAGGTCAGCGGATTACTGACCGATCTCGGGACCGACGGGAGAGCCGCCTGGTGCAGAACATAATCGATACCCTCGACAGCATCCTTGACCGTCCAGAAATCGCTGATATCGCCGTCAATGATCTCGATTTTGTCCTCGATATCGGCCAGGTTAATTCGGCGCCCGGTCGAAAAATTGTCCAGAATCCGGACGGTTTCACCCTTATCCAGGAGGGTATGGGCGATATTGCTTCCGATAAATCCGGCCCCGCCGGTAATAAGATATTTCATAAATAATCCCCAATATTTCCTTTTTTTGATAATATCGACTTAACGAGAAATTTCTACGTCGTTATTTTAAAAAAGCTTGAGATTTCTTCTGAAAGAGCCGGGTAGCCTTTTCCCAATCATCGGGCCGCCCGATATCGAGCCATTGGCCCCGAAAACGATAAACCTGCGGATTGCTCTCGACCTCGATTAGCCTGTTTACCAGGTCGGGGAAATCGAATTTATGGTTGGGGATATATTTTAAGACCTCTCGCCGGAAGGCATAAATCCCCATCGAGACCATGTATCCCAGGACCGGTTTCTCATCGTATTCCTCGATTATATTCTCATAGGTGGTGACCACCCCGAAATCGATTTTCACGGTTCGTTTGAATATCGCCACGGTTGCCACGGCATCACTTCGCAAGTGTGCCCGAATAAAATCCTTGAAAGGCAGGTTGGTCAGCAGGTCACCGTTGAGGACCAGAAAACTACTGTCCAACCCCCTGATCTGGCGAAGCGGGGCGGCTGTTCCAAGCGGCTTTTTCTCCTGGGAGTACCGGATTTTCACACCGAATTGACGCCCATCGCCGAGAATCATCCGAATCAAATCCGCCTGATAACCGACCGCCATGATGATTTCTTTAATCCCGGATCGGGCCAGTTGGCGGATGAGAATTTCGACAATGGGGATATCGCCCACCGGCCAGAGGGGTTTGGGCAGAATCCGGGTGTACGGTAGAAGGCGGCGCCCCTCACCACCAGCCAGAATAATCGCCTGGCTGATGGTTTTTAGTCCGGTTCTCACAACTGATAATCCTCGCGATCATACATTGCCAGATGATTTTCGAAAAACTCTATGGTTTTTTTCATACCCAATAATAAGGCGAATTTCGGTTTGTAGCCGATTAACCGGGCGGCCAGCCGATTGTCACCCTGAAGACGCCAGACTTCGGAATTTTTCGGCCGGATACGTTTTCTTTCGCTTTTTATGATCAATCTTTTATTGAGAATATTTCCGACAAGATCGACGATCTCCCCGATGGAGTAGTCGGTACCGGTAGCCAGATTTAAAACAACGCCGGTGGTTTTGTCGGTAAAGGCGGCGGCAATCATACCATCGGTGATATCGGAAACATAGTTCATATCTCTTCGGCTGTCGGTGTTACCCAGCCTGACGGTCCGTCCCCGGAGGGCCTGAAGAATGATAGTCGGGATAATGGCCCGGGCCGATTGACGGGGACCGTAGCAATTGAAAGGACGGACGGTTACAGTCGGGAGGCCAAAGCTGAGATGAAAAGACTGGGCCAGTTTATCGGCCGCGATTTTTGAGGCCGAATAGGGTGACTGGGCGGTCTGAGGATGATTCTCATCGATCGGAACATACCGGGCCGTGCCATAGACTTCCGAAGTCGAAACCTGAAGGAATTTCTTAACGCCTGATTCCCTGGCGGCCTGAAGCAGGTTGGCAGTCCCCATGACATTGACGGCTGTGAAATCCCGGGGGGCGATATAGGAGTAAGGAATGGCGATCTGGGCCGCCAGGTGAAAAACATGGGTATTTCCATTGACCGCTCTCTGGCAAATATCAGGATCGCGAATATCGCCGAAGACGATATTAATTTTGGTTTTCAATCGTTCCGGCAGTTGTTCCAGCCACCCGGTCCGTCCCTGCGATGTGTATCGGAGCAAAGCGGTGACTTTGGCCCTCTGCCTGAGCAGAGTTTCGGTCAAATGCGAGCCGATAAAACCGCCAGCTCCCGTGACAAGGATTTTTTTGCCTTTGATTGATTTCATGGTACCGGGCCGAATATAAAATATCTTCCGCTCTTAATCCACTTTTTTCTTAAATAGTTGATCGGACAAAGGGGGGCATCAGTTTATGCGTATCAATCATAAGGAAAAGCGTGCGGATTTTGTTTTTTGTTGAAACGGGGGCAGGGGTCGATTAGATTAATTCAAAATTCTTATCAGCGGAAAGGATAAAAGCAATGTCGGATTTTGATTTTATAGCCGCGCGGCAGATACTCGATTCGCGGGGAACGCCGACGATCGAGGTCGATGTGGTTCTGGCCGACGGTTCATTGGGGCGGGCGGCGGTGCCATCGGGCGCTTCGACCGGGGCCCATGAAGCGGTGGAACTGCGCGACGGCGACAGCAAGGTTTATTTCGGCAAGGGTGTTTCCAAAGCGGTGGCCAATGTCAATGAGAAAATCGCCCCGGCCATATTGACGAACAATATCGATCCCTATGATCAGGTGACGCTGGATAATTTCCTGATTCAACTCGATGGAACCGAGAATAAGGGTAAACTGGGCGCCAATGCGATTCTGGGGGTCTCTCTGGCCACGGCCCGGGCCGCGGCGCAATCGGTGGGGCGCTATCTTTATGAATATATCGGCGGAACCAACTGCAAATTACTCCCGGTCCCGATGATGAATATTCTCAATGGCGGGAAACATGCCGACAACAATGTCGATCTGCAGGAATTCATGATTATGCCGGTTGGAGCCGGATCATTCTCCACGGCTCTTCAAATGGGGGCCGAAGTGTTCGGCAATCTAAAACAGGTCCTCAAGAAGAAAAAATACAATACCGCGGTGGGCGATGAGGGCGGATTCGCTCCGGATTTGAAGTCCAACGAGGAGGCTCTCGAAGTCATCATGGAAGCCATCGGTAAAGCGGGATACAAGGCCGGTAAAGATATTCTTCTGGCTCTCGACCCGGCCTCGACCGAATTTTATGATACGAAGACCAAAAAATACGATCTGAAAGGCGAGGGCAAGAAATTCACATCAGATCAGATGATCGAATTTTATGAGGAACTGGTCAAGAAATATCCGATTATTTCAATCGAGGATGGCCTGGCCGAGGATGATTGGGACGGCTGGAAAAAAATGACGGAGTACCTGGGTAGTAAGATCCAGATTGTCGGCGATGACCTTTATGTAACCAATCCGAAACGTCTGGCGCGAGGCATCAAGGAGAAGTCATCGAATTCGATTCTTATCAAACTCAACCAGATCGGCACCCTGACGGAGACGCTCGATGCAATCGAGATGGCCCAGAAGGCGGGCTTCACCGCGGTGGTTTCGCATCGAAGCGGTGAAACCGAAGACAGCACTATTGCCGATGTGGTGGTGGCGGCCGGAACCGGCCAGATCAAGACCGGTTCAATTTGCCGGACGGATCGTATCTGCAAGTATAATCAATTACTGCGAATCGAGGAATCGCTGGGGAAATCGGCGCAGTATCTGGGGAAATCGGTCTTTTACAATCTCGGATGAGATTTTGCGATTATTCGAATTTAATTAAAAAACCCGCCCTTAAGGGGCGGGTTTTTCCGGGATGGATACTTCAATAAAGTCCTTTTAGCTGCACCTCCCATCCCTGGGATCTACCAAATCAGGTATTAGTACCTCCGGTAAGACTTACGCGGCGCGGCTTTCTTTTTCGGTCTGGCCTTGGCTTTGGCTTTGGCCTTTTTCGGGGCGGCCTTTTTGGGAGCCGCTTTTTTCTTGGGTTTCGGTTTGGCCTTTCTGGCCGCGGCAGGCTTGGTCAGGTTAAGAGCGCTGATCTTCCCGCGCACCGACGCCAGCGAGCGCCGCAGTTCCTTGGCGATTTGCGAGGCCGGTTTGGACTTGTAACTGGTGCGAAGACTCTGAATTTCCGCTGCGCTCCAGGCTTTACCGACCGGCTTTTTGCCTCTCGCTTTAGCCTTGGCTTTGGGTTTGGCTTTCGCTTTGGCTTTGGGTTTGGCTTTCTTTTTTGCAGCCATTTTCCGCTCCTTTCGTTAGGTGTCGGATATTGAGTTGGTTTTAGATTCCAGTGATTCCTGTACTTAATGTGGATTCATACCCAAGATTTTTTGAATCCCTTAATCTCCCCTTTCGCATGCATCATGCAAATTGAATCCTGCCTAAATCACTTATCGGCATCAAGTAAAAAAAATTAAAACTTTCGTGCAACAAAAAAAACACCATTTTCGAAAAAAAAGTGAAAATAGTTCGTGTACTATTCATTGGATTTTGGAGCTTTAATTCCGCTCAGATGACCATGAATGACAAAAGAACGGAAGATATTGCTCGATTGGCCTATTTAGCGCCGGTTAATTCCCGGTCGATATATTGACCGGTGTAAGATGATTTGACCCGTGCAACCTCTTCAGGAGTGCCGGTGGCAATGATCCGGCCGCCATCATCACCCCCATCAGGACCGATATCGATGATAAAATCGGCGGTTTTGATGACATCGAGGTTATGTTCAATCACCAGAACGCTGTTACCTCGGTCAACCAGCTCATTGAGAACCGTGAGAAGCATCCTGATATCCTCGAAATGCAGTCCTGTGGTGGGTTCATCGAGGATGTACAGCGTTCGCCCGGTAGCCGTTTTGGACAATTCCGAAGACAATTTCACCCGCTGGGCCTCGCCCCCCGAGAGGGTGGTGGCCTGCTGACCGAGGTGAATGTAACCCAGACCGACTTTGTTCAGAGTCATCAGCTTGCGCTTGATCCGGGGAATATTCTTGAAGAACTCGAGAGCCTCATTGACGGTCATATCGAGCACCTCGGCAATATTTTCCCCTTTGTAGGTCACTTCCAGGGTTTCGCGGTTGAACCGTTTGCCCTTGCAGACCTCGCACGGGACATAGATATCGGGCAGGAAATGCATCTCGATCTTGATGATACCGTCTCCCTGGCAGGCCTCGCAACGTCCGCCCTTGACATTGAATGAAAATCGTCCGGGGCGATAACCGCGCACTTTCGACTCGGGCAGTTGTGAATAAAGGTCACGGATATACGTAAAAACACCGGTATAGGTGGCCGGATTGGAGCGAGGAGTACGTCCGATGGGCGATTGATCGATGGCTACCACCTTGTCGATATTCTCCAGTCCCTTGATCCGATCATATTCCAGAGGCGTTTTGCGCGAATTGTAGAACTTGCGGGAGAGAATACGATACAGGGTTTCGTTTATCAGGGTCGATTTGCCCGAGCCTGAGACACCTGTTACGACGGTGAAAACTCCCAGCGGAATATCGACCTTGATATTTTTAAGATTATTACCGCGGGCACCTTCGAGCGTGATCAGGTTACCATTGAAAGTGCGTCTTGAATCAGGCGTCGGAATCACCATGCGGCGGCTCAGATAGGCCCCGGTAATAGAGTTTTTGGATTTACGAATCTGCTCCGGGGTTCCCTCGGCAACGACTTTGCCGCCCATGATGCCGGCTCCAGGGCCCAGATCGATAACATAATCGGCGGACTCGATGGTTTCGCGGTCGTGTTCGACGACAATCACGGTATTACCGAGATCACGCAGACCGGTCAGGGTGCCCAGAAGTTTGCGATTGTCGCGCTGATGCAGTCCGATGGATGGTTCATCGAGAATATACATGACACCCACCAAGCGTGAACCGATCTGGGTTGCCAGGCGGATTCGTTGCATCTCGCCGCCGGACAGAGTCGAAGCGGCGCGGCTGAGAGTAAGATAATTAAGGCCGACATCATCGAGAAATCCCAGTCGCTGGCGAATTTCTTTGAGAATTTGCCGGGCGATCAATTCCTGGCGTTTGGTCAGCGGCAGTTCATCGAAGAACTTTCTAACCGATTTGACCGACATCTCGGCCACCGAGTCGATAGTTTCGCGATTAATGACAACTGAGAGTGCTTCCGGTTTCAGCCGCGAACCATGACAATCAGGGCAGGGCGAAATGGACATATACTGCTCGATCCACTGCCTCACGCCCGATGACTGGGTCTGGCGGTAGCGCCGCTCCAGGTGGGGGATAACGCCTTCGAATTTGCCGATGTATTCACCCGTTCCGCGGCCGTTATGATGTTCATATTCGAAGCGCAACTGCTCTTTGCCGGAACCATAAAGGATAATCTTTTGAATTTTCTCGGGGAGTTTTTCGAAAGGCGCGGACAGCTTGAAATCGTAATGCCGGGCTACCGCACGAAGCATGAAGCGGTACCAATTGGCCATATCGGCTCCCCAGGGGCTGATGGCTCCTTGATTGAGCGGCAGAGAAGGATCGGGGATAATCAGTCTCGGATCAATATCCATTTTCTGGCCCAGTCCGGAGCAGGTGGGGCAGGCTCCGAAGGGAGAATTGAAGGAGAACATTCGGGGTGAGAGTTCCTCGTAGCTGATCCCGCAATCGAGGCAGGCCGATTGCTCGGAGAAAAGCATATCCTGACCCTTGATATTGATCAGAACAATGCCGCCGGCGGTTTTGAGGGCGGTTTCGACCGAATCGGCCAGGCGGCGGGCGGAGCGTCTTTTGACAACCAGCCGATCGACGACAATCTCGATGGTGTGCTTGACATTTTTCTTGAGATTGATCTCGTGGTCGGTCTCGACAATTTCGCCATCGATCCGAAGCCGCACGAAGCCCTCTTTTCTGGCCTCCTCGATGATTTCGCGATGTTCACCCTTTTTTCCGCGAACAACCGGCGCCAGAACCATCAGGCGGGTATCTTCCTCGAATGAGAGAACCGAATCGACAATTTGCTCTACCGTTTGACGGGTGATCGGTTTGCCGCATTTGACGCAGTGCTGAACGCCCATGCGGGCAAAGAGAAGACGGAGATAATCATAGATTTCGGTGGCGGTGCCGACTGTCGAACGGGGATTTTTGGCCGAGCCCTTTTGTTCGATCGAAATGGCCGGAGAAAGCCCCTCGATCAGATCGACATCGGGTTTTTCCATCAGACCGAGAAACTGTCGGGCGTAGGACGACAATGATTCGACATAACGCCGCTGGCCCTCAGCATAGATGGTATCGAACGCCAGGGATGATTTACCCGAACCGGACAGGCCGGTTATCACGACCAGTTTATTGCGGGGGATGTGGACATCGATGTTCTGGAGGTTGTGCTCCCGGGCACCTTTTATAAAGATTTCTTTCGATTCGCTCATTTGCTTTCAAATTGCTTTCAAAAAAAGTGTAACCTGTAATATACGACAATTCCTGTCAGTCGGGGACTGATTTTCAGATTATCTATATAGATTTTTTTACTTATTTGAAAATCACATTAATGACAAATCCTGTCACCGGGCCGGAAATTCGGCAGGAATACGTTCATATAACATAAGCGTAAAACAGTCAGAGGGATACGTATTAGTGCAGGCTATAAATCGTGGCTATAAAAAAGGGCAGGACCATAATAATCCTGCCCTAAAACGATTTTGATATCGGATTATTCTTCCTGAACCACTCGGGCGACATCGATGACCTTGTCGCCTTTATCCAGGGTGATGAGTCTGACGCCCTGGGTGTTACGGCTGATGACATTAATGGATTTAACCCGCTGCCGGTTGGTGATCCCGCGTTTGGTAATCAGAATCAACTCATCATCATCGAGAACCTCTTTTATGGTCACCACTTCGCCGTTGCGGTCGGAGGTTTTGATATTAATCACTCCTTTGCCGCCCCGATTGGTGACGCGATAATCATTGATATCGGTCCGTTTGCCGTAACCGTTTTCGGTAACCGAGAGGAGGGTGCTTTCGCGTTTGACGACAACCATGCCGATGGTGTAATCGCCGGTTGCGAGATTAATCCCTTTGACACCGTAAGCCGTCCGGCCCATGGGCCGGATTTTTTCCTCGTGGAACCTGATGGCCTGACCTTTCCGGGTGGCCAGAACAATATCGAAACTGCCATCGGTCACCATGGCCTCGATCAACTCATCATCAACAGGAATATTGGCGGCGTTGACCCCGGCTTTGCGCGGATTGGAGAAATTATCCAGCGGCGTTTTCTTGATGATGCCGTTGCGGGTGGCCATGACAATATAATGGCCGGGATCGAAATCGCGGACCTTGCAGAAGGCCGTAATAGTTTCACCCTTACTGAGATCGACCATATTGACAATCGGTTTGCCTTTGGCCAGCCGTCCGCCGGTGGGAATTTCATGCACTTTCACCCAGTAGCACCGGCCCTTGTTGGAGAAGAACAGGATATAATCGTGGGTCGAGGCGATAAAGAGGTGCTCGGCGAAATCTTCCTCTTTGGTTTCAATGCCGATAACTCCCCGCCCGCCGCGATTCTGGCGGCGGTACATGGTGATCGACAACCGCTTGACATAGCCGGAATGGGATATGGTGATAACCATATCTTCCTCGGCGATAAGGTCTTCCAGCTTGAAATCCTCGGCCGCGCCCTGGATTTCGGTTCGCCGGTGATCATCGTATTTTTTCTTGAGTTCGGTCAGTTCGTTCTTGATGATAGCCATCCGGCGCGGTTTGGATTCCAGAATGCCTTTGAGTTCCGCGATCAGCTTGATAGTGGCGATATATTCATCCTCGATTTTCTTTCGTTCGAGCCCAGTCAGCCGGGCCAGACGCATTTCCAGGATGGCGTTGGCCTGTATTTCGGACAGCTTGAATTTCTTCATCAAGCCTTCGCGGGCCGCAGGAGTGTCGGCCGATTTCTTGATCAATTCGATAATGGCATCGATATTATCAAGGGCGATTTTATAACCTTCGAGAATATGAGCTCTCGCCTCGGCCTTATTAAGATCGAACTGAGTCCGCCGGACGACCACCTCATGGCGGTGTTTGATAAATTCGCTGAGAAGCTGTCTCAGGGTTAATACTTGGGGAACACCCCCGACCAGAGTCAGCAGGTTGATGGCGAAAGTCGATTGCATCTGGGTGTTTTTGAAAAGCTGATTGAGGACAATCTCCGCTTGGGCATCACGTTTCAACTCAATAACGATTCTCATGCCGTCGCGGTCGGATTCATCACGCAGGTCGGAGATCCCGTCGATTTTCTTGTCGCGCACCAGGTCGGCAATTTTTTCCAGAAGATTGGATTTATTGACCTGGAAAGGAATTTCTGTTACGACAATGCATTCTTTGCCGTTTTTCTGTTTTTCGGTAACGGCCTTGGCGCGTACCAGTAGACGTCCTTTGCCGGTCCGGTAGGCTTCGCGAATACCATCGCGGCCGTTGATAATACCGCCGGTCGGGAAATCCGGGCCAGGAATATATTGCATCAGTTCGTCATTGGTCAATTCATCATTATCGATCAGGGCCGTAATGGCATCGACAGCCTCGCCAAGATTGTGCGGCGGGATGTTGGAAGCCATACCGACGGCGATACCTGAGGTACCATTACAGATCAGGTTGGGGAATTTGCCCGGAAGCACTTTCGGTTCATGGCGGGTTTCATCATAGTTGGGCATCATGGCCACGGTATCTTTTTCCATGTCGGCCAGCATTTCCATGGCAATCGGGGTCAGGCGCGCCTCGGTGTAGCGCATGGCCGCCGCGCCATCGCCGTCAATGGAACCGAAATTGCCCTGACCATCCACCAGCGGGTAGCGCATGTTGAAATCCTGGGCCATGCGAACCAGGGTGGGATAAACCACCTGCTCGCCGTGGGGATGATAATTTCCCGAAGTATCGCCGGCGATTTTAGCGCATTTACGATGCGGCCGTCCGGGCGAGAGATTGAGATCGTTCATGGCCACCAGAATTCGTCGATTGGATGGTTTCAGACCATCGCGAACATCGGGAAGGGCCCGGTTGGTAATCACAGACATGGAATAATCGAGGTAGGAATTTTTCATTTCCTCCTCGAGGAAAATCGGGACTATTTTTTCACGTTCCAGAGGCATTTTCTATTTCCTTTTAACCTTTTTTACAACATTCTTTTTCAAGACCATATTATACGAAATTTTTGATAAATTAGCAATTTCAAAACCGTAAAAAGTAATCTCGAATGCCATTACAAGCAATTGATATTCATCCGGTTATATGTGCCCGTATAAATGTTGAGGGCGGGTCCGGGAATTTTTTATGAACAATGTTTTCTATTGACGCGAGGATTGTCTGATGGCATAGACAAGGGGCGGGATGAGAATGAATTGAATGATTATTCCGGGCCAGCTGGCCAGCAAAATACCGCCCACCAGAAATTCTGCGGGTCCATAGGGCAGTTCGATAAATTGACCCAGTAAAAACAGGCCCAGGGCAAAGGCCAGACGGCCGACAATCATGGCAATCAACAGGGCGGGAATAATATTCATTTTCAGTTTTTTAAAAGTCAGTCCGGCGACCAGTCCGTAAATAGCGAGTTCCATAGTCATGAGCGGGACGGCATAAGCCGGGGGCATGGAAGTGAGCAGGTGCGACATAAAGGGTGCAATCAGGCCAACCAGCAATCCGGCCAGAGGACCGACAACGAAACCGCAGATAAGAACGGGAATATGCATGGGAAGGAAGAGCCTGCCACCCAGGCCGGTCCAATGGAAAGCCATCGGGAGGGCTATTGCCAATGCAAGATAGAGGGCGGTATGGGCAAT
Organism: Candidatus Zixiibacteriota bacterium; assembly: GCA_016933955.1. Classification (NCBI taxonomy): domain Bacteria; kingdom Pseudomonadati; phylum Candidatus Zixiibacteriota; species Candidatus Zixiibacteriota bacterium. The sequence goes on along the minus strand of JAFGTT010000032.1, from coordinate 223,969 downwards.
GCGATTAGGGCCCAAAGCGGGGATTATCCTTTAACGCCGGAGGCCAGGAAGATACCGGGTTGATCGGCGATTTTGATATTTATGAAATGGCCATGTTGAAAGAGCGCCATCATGTCTTCGTGCGAGGGAAGGTGGTCATGGGCGACCGGCCCGCCGGTTTTTATATGGTATTCTTCCAGTTCCCGACTGCCCATCAGATGAATTATATGAAAAGTCCCGCCGGGTTTCAAAATTCGCGAAACCTCCTCCATGACAATCTGGTGATTGACGAAATGGGCAAAGGCGGCAAAAGTGATGGCATGGTCAAAAAATCCCCGGCGTAACGGCAGGTGTTCGACATCACCATCCACCTCGAAAACATTTCGGAAGGGGAAATTTCTTCGGGCCAGGTCGATCATGCTTCGGGCGAAATCGATTCCAACCACTATACCATTGTCCCCGGTTTTGCGGCGCAACATGTCAAACATGATTCCGGTGCCGCATCCGAGGTCGGCAATCCGGGAACCTTCTTTGATATTGAAGGAATCAATTAAAAAGGACAGGATTTCAAGGTCTTCAGCCGTGAATTCCTTGTCCCATTCCTCAGCGCAGGACTCGAAATATTTCCGGCGATCTTTATCCATAGGGAATCCAAATTAAGTAAATCGCGATTTTTGTCAAGTATTATTTGACTTTCTTCCGGGCCATAGCCTCCGAAGCCAGCCGATAGTAATACGGATCGATTTCAAAACCGATGAAATTAATCCCCAGTCGGCGGCAGGCCAGACCGGTATGACCCAGTCCCATGAAGGGGTCGAGAACGGTCATGCCCTTATTGAGGCCATGCAGTTTAATACAATTCTCGGCCAGTTCGATCGGAAACGAGGCCGGGTGCGGACGATCCTGATCGCGGTTCTGGATAGTTTGATAAGGTATGAACCAGCAGTTGCCGCGGCATCGAAGATTTTTCCGCCCTGATGTCCAGCGTTTGATATTGGTACTATCTTTATAGGGAACTCCGAGAGCGAGACGATTGAGCCGGACATGGCCGGATTTGGTCAGGTGAAAAATATATTCATGAGCATCATTTAGAAACCTGGGGCTGTTGATCGGCTTGTAATGGCCGACATTGATATGCTGGTTATGGCCGTAACTTCCCGATTCGATAAAGATCGATTTGACCCAGTGGATAACATTCTGAAGTTTGAATTGTCGCCTGAGAATTTCGAGAACTTCGAAAGGCACCGTCGGGTCAGACGGTTTGGAACCGATATTCAAAAACAGGGAACCATCGTCTTTCAGAACTCTTTTAACCGAGGTGCCCCATAAATCGAGCCAGGCGAGATATTCGTTTCGGGGAAGACGATCGTTGTAGGTGGCGTATTCGATACCTATGTTGTATGGAGGAGAGGTAACCACGACATCGATCGATTCGGCTTTCAGACGCCGGGTCATGCCGGTTACGCAGTCTTCATTACACAACCTCGGTTTTTTATAAGAAGCGGGGCTCATGCGGGACAATATAATGAATCAAATCGTTTGGAGGCAAGTCCCGGTGATATTAAGATATGTCCGAAGTTTCCCATTAGACCGCGCCGGTTAATGGCGGAAGATGAAATAGGCCGCCCCGACCAGACACAGCCCGGCCCAGAGGAAATCGAGCCGAAGCTGTTGTTTCATGTAAACGACCGAAAAAAGCGCGAAAATACACATGGTGATAATTTCCTGGGTGACTTTGAGCTGTCCCAGCGAATAATACTGGAATCCGATCCGGTTGGCCGGGACCTGAAGGCAATATTCAAGGAAGGCAACGCCCCAGCTGATAATAATAACCATTGCGAGTGGTTTGCGGCTGAAATCCTTTAAATGACCGTACCAGGCGTAAGTCATGAAAAGATTGGAACCGATCAGAAGCAGAACCGGCGCGAATTTATCCATAAAGGTTTCCCTGATTTTGAATTTTCATGTTTTCATTTTCTCAAACAAGCGAGGAATTAAAATGAACGGCATTTTCAATGTCAAGAGGCGGATGAATGATTGCCTTTGGGAATTTATAAATATATCATTGGCCTATGGGCAATACCGGGGAAATATTCGACCATGAATGAAATTATTTTAAAAAAGGGGCGGGAGAAGCCCGCCCGCCAGTTTCATCCGTGGCTATTTTCGGGCGCCATTGATAAAATTTCCGGGTCGCCCGAGCCGGGAGAAATCGTGCGGGTGATAGGTTGCGATGAGGATTTTGTCGCCCTCGGATATTATAATCCTTTTTCCCAGATACAGATCCGTCTTCTGGAATGGAATGATAATATATCAATTGATAAGGCATGGTGGGAACACCGTTTGGCGACCGCTATTGAATCCAGAAGCCGTTTTAAAAACGATGAAGACACCAATGCTTATCGTCTGGTTTTTGGTGAGGCCGATTTTTTGCCGGGACTGATTGTTGATAAATATGCCGATTTCATTGTCATGCAGTCTTTGACGCGCGGAATTGAAGCGGTTAAAGATATTATTGCAGGAAGCCTCAATCGTCTTTTAAAACCGACCGGTATATATGAGCGGAGTGATGCATCGATTCGATCGATGGAAAGATTGAAGGCCGCCAAGGGGCGGTTGGTCGGTGAAGAACCACCGGATTTGCTGGACATCAATGAAAACGGGCTTAAATTCCGGATTGATATCAAAAACGGTCAAAAGACCGGGTTTTATCTTGATCAACGGGATAACCGCATGATTGCGTCACGATATGTCCTAGGGGGCCGGATGCTGGATTGTTTCAGTTATTGCGGCGGTTTTGCCGTTTATGCTCTTCGGGGTGGGGCCGATTCGGTTATGCTGGTAGATTCGTCGCAGGAATCGCTGGCCCTGGCCAAAACAAATCTGATCCTCAACGGTCTCGATACCGAACAGGTGGAATACCGAATTGGAGATGCTTTTCGGACCTTGAGAGATTTGAGAGAGGCTGGTTCGCAGTTTGATTTGGTCGTTCTTGATCCGCCGAAATTCGCCTCATCGAAAAGCCATCTACAAAAAGCCCTGGCCGGTTATAAGGATATTAACCTGACGGCGATGCAGATTCTCCGGCCGGGCGGAATACTGGTCACTTTTTCATGCTCCGGAGCGGTTACACTCGATTCTCTGAAAATGGCGGTCTTCTGGGCCTCGGTTGATGCTCATCGGCAGGTGCAGATTCTGCAGACCATGCATCATGCCGAGGACCACCCCCGGCTGTTGTCTTTTCCGGAAGGGGAATATCTTAAGGGGATGATTTGCCGGGTGGAATAATGAACCCGGATAGAAATTGTCCGTTCAATTGATTTCACTACGTAATTTCGTTTCCGAAATGTACTCAGATGAGCCGTTTGAGAAACGGCTGAAAAATCCAGACCCATAAAAATGCCATAAAAAATGAAAGCGCAGTTCCGCCGATAAGGCCGATGGCAGGGTAGGTCAAAAAGACCCCGAGACCGAAGATGATGATATTCGATGAGGAGAAGAGAAGGATTTTTCCGGTGGCCCTGGCAAAGGCCGGCGACTGATTGATACTCAGAATAATCATGGTCGATAGGAGAACGGCCGGAAAAGTGGAAAAAAGCCCGACCCAATAGGCACTTGCAAAGGCCGATATGAGAACCGTCCCGCCAACCACGCCGCCGGCAAAAACGGCCCGGATTAACAGTTGAAAGGCAGTGTATTTTCGAGTTGTTCGAGCCGCCGAGGGAATTTTCAGGACGTTCTCACATATCAGGAAAAGTGCAATGGCAATGATGACATAAATGGCAATATTATCTATCCAGCCGGTCAACATCAGGTGCCCCGCCAGAAAGGCCAGACCGGCCCAGACGGCAAGCGAGAGAGCGGTTGCCGCGGCTACTCCGAAGCGAAGGGAGACTATGAATATAAAGAGAAAGATGGTATCGACAGTCATCCCGATCGGAACCGCCCGCGTGGCCTCGGCGGCGAAATAACGATCGCGGGTCAATGAAATGAAGACGAACGATACGAGAATATTGGACGGCAGATTGGTCAGCAGTCCGCCGATCTTGCTTCCCAGGCGTTCGGCCAGAAGAGTCGCCGAGGTTATCCAGATACCGGCCGCCATAAAAGAAATTATGGTTTTTAAAATAATTGTTTGCTCCATATGGGGTAAAAATTATACATTATACAGGGTGGGGAAAATATAAAATTAATAATGCCCGGAAAGACTATGTTGATATTAAAAGATCGAATAATAATTATCTGTCTGCTGGCGGCTGTTATTGCCTGTAAAGGAGATAATGATAAATCCGGGCCGGTTGTGGAGCGACGAACCGATACGGTCGCAGACAGTGTTGACCAGGCCAGACTCCGATTTCAGATCGGTATCCCCGAGAAATGGGCTCCGGCCATTTTGAAGATGATTCGGATTTCTGTATTCGACGGGCAATCGCAGTATTTTCTGGCCGGCGGGCAATTTTCCAAGGATTCGGTATTATCGAGCAGTCCGATTGATTCTACGGCTATTACCGCCGAGCAGTTCGGGTTGTTTACACGGCCGCTGGTTACGGCCCTTGAAGGAAATCTGGACATTAATATCAAATTCGTGGGGGATAAAGAAGAAATTTTATCCGAGAAGGAACTGACTATCTCCTTGAAACCGGACTGGGAGTGGACGGTTATGATCCGTTTTTCGGATCGTGAACCTCATGGGACCGGGTGCCGGGGATGTACCGGTTTTGAGGAAATGACTATTCCCGAGGCCCTGGTTTTCGAAAAGGGACTAAGGTTGTTTGTTTTCTGGGGCGGCAATTCTATCAAGAATCCGGTTATTTATTAATTTGTCTTATTCTGTGCTTATCATCGTTCGAAGTCTTGAATTTCCCGCAATTGTTTTGCATATTCATCGGAAGTATTGAACCTGAATCAGGAAGGATAAAATGACGACTGATCTGAAAAAGACCGGGGCTATTCCGCAGCGTTCGGATATTGCCGAAAAATTCAAATGGAATCTGACAGATCTTTACGCTGACGATACCGCCTGGGAAGCCGACAGCAAAAAAGCGCAGGGGTTGATCGAAAAGGCGAAAAGTTATACCGGGCAACTGGCCGGTTCGCCCGAGGTTTTATATGAGTGTCTCGAATTACGCAGTCAGCTGGGTCTGATCTGCCACAATCTTTATCAGTATGCCAAACTGAACCAGGATCTCGATAACCGGGTTTCCCGTTATCAGGCTATGACCGAGCGGGCGGCCATGTTATCATCACAGGCCGGGGCCGCCTATTCGTTTGTGGAGCCCGAATTATCGGCCATAGACGATGAACATCTGCTGGAAATGGCCGCAAAATTTCCCCGGACCGATGTTTATGATTTATATATCCGGGAATTGATCCGTCACCGCGAGCATATCCGTTCGGGCGAAGTCGAGGAACTATTGGCGCAGGCCCAGATGATCGCCCGCGGTCCGGACAGTATTTTCACTATGCTTGATGATGCCGATATCAAGTATCCTTCCATCCGCGATGAGAAGGGCGACGAGGTGGTTATTACCAAGCAACGCTATGCCAAATTTATGGAATCTCCCGATCAGCGGGTCCGTCGTGACGCCACCGAGGCGATGGTCTCGGCCTACAAAGAACATATTAATACCATCGGGGCGACCCTGGCCTCGACAATCAACAAAGATGTCTTTTACGCCCGGGCCCGCCGGTATGAAAGTTGTCTGCATGGGGGGCTGGATGCGTTCAATATTCCGGTGTCGGTTTATCATTCGCTTCTGGATACGACCGAGGCGGACCTGGCCGGAATGCATAAATGGATGGCAGTCAGAAAAAAGATTCTGGATCTGGAAAAAATTTATACGTACGATGTTTACTGCCCGCTCTTTCCCGATCAAAATTTCGAGGTCGGCTACGATGAAGCGGTGAAGCAAGTGATCGAGGCGGTTAAACCGCTGGGTGAAAAATACGGCGAGGTATTGAAAAAGGCCTTCGCGAGCCGCTGGGTGGATGTCTTTGAAACGGAGGGTAAGGGCAGTGGCGCCTATAGCTGGGGGAATTACTCGGCGCATCCCTTTGTCCTGATGAATTACAACGACACCGTCAGCAATATGTTCACGCTGGCCCATGAGATGGGTCATTGCCTGCACAGCTATATGTCCAATGAAAAACAGCCGTTTCCCAAAGCCCAGTATTCGATTTTTGTCGCCGAGGTAGCCTCGACGCTCAATGAAGGATTACTCCTGCAGTACCTTCTGGCCAAAATGACCGATACCAGGCAGAAATTGTTTTTGCTCAACCGGAATATCGACGGAACCCTGGGAACGTTTTTCCACCAGGTAATGTATGCCCGGTTCGAATTGATGATCCATGAACAGGTCGAAAAGGGAGAGGCGCTTTCGCCGGACCTGATGAACCGGATGTGGGAGGATTTGACCCGGAAATGCTACGGCCCGGTCATCACCATGGACGAATGGTCACGGTATAAATGGGCGCGGATACCGCATTTCTATAATCAGTATTATGTGTATCAATACGCCACATCGTACGCCGCCTCGCAGGCCATCCTGAAGAAATTCCTGTCAGGTGAGGAAGGTATTATTGAAAAATATCTGGGTTTATTGTCCTCGGGCGGGTCTGATTATCCGATTGAACTGCTTAAAAAGTGCGGGGTGGATATGACCACGCCGGAACCGTTCAAAGCGACATTAAAGCTTTTTTCCGAACGGGTCGATGAAGTCGAGCGGCTGGCCGATAAACTCTAAAATTACTGATAAATGAATGAAACCGGGGAGTAAATCCCCGGTTTTATTATGGCCTAATCATTATCTGTGCCATTGAAATATATTAATCCCGGCATGGCTAAACCGGAATGGAAAGCGGCATTTAATTACTTTGACAGAGATAATCCTGTTGCCGCCATGCTAGGATTTAATTATTATCATCCATCGATAAAACTTGCACATGGGGAGGTGGCTTGGCTCAATTTCTAAAAATCGCGGTGATCGCCGCATACGCCCTGATAATTATTATTATCGGGTTTCTGGGGATGCGCCGGGCGAAATCGTTTTCGGATTTTTTCCTGGGGGGCGGCAAGATCGGACCCTGGATGACTGCCTTCACCTATGGCACGGCCTATTTTTCGGCCGTTCTGTTTATCGGATTCGCCGGTAAGATCGGCTGGGGATTCGGTTATTCCGGTTTGTGGATTGCGGCCGGTAATGCCCTTCTGGGAGTCTTGGGAGTCTGGTGGCTGATGGGTCCCCGGATCAAGAAAATGGCCGCCGAATACAATGTTCACACCATGTCGGAGTATTTCGAAATTCGATACCGGAGCAAGTTTTTGAAACTGATGGCGGCGATATCGATATTTATCTTTTTCGTACCGTATTCCGCGGCCGTCTTTATGGGGCTGTCGTACCTGTTCCGGTCCACCTTCGGGATCGACTATACCCTGGCCCTGGTATTGATGGGTGGTTTTACCGGGATATACCTGGTGCTCGGGGGGTACAAATCGATGACCATGATCGATATGGTGTTCGGGGTGATTATGACGGCCGGGGTGGTGATTCTTCTGTACTGCGCAATTGATAAGGCCGGCGGGTTGAACAATATTACCGCGGGATTGAAGGCGATCAATCCGGATCTGACGGCGATAGTCGGTCCCCCGGGCTGGTGGCCATTGTTCTGTCTGGTGTTCCTGACCAGTGCGGCGCCGTTTGCCATGCCGCAACTGATTCAGAAATTCTATGCCATCCGGGATAACCGCTCGATCAAAATCGGCATGATCGCCTCGACTTTCTTTGCCGTTCTGATTGGCGGAATCGGGTATTTTACCGGGGCGACGACACGTTTCTTTCTGACCCCGGAAAACGCTTCGGCGGCATTCGATAAGGGCGGGCCGATATTCGATGCCCTGATGCCGGAGTTGATGGTGAAAATTATCCCGGAGGGACTTTTGGTACTGATTCTGCTTTTGATTCTATCGGCTTCGATGTCCACTCTGGCGGCTCTGGTGCTGATATCCAGCTCGGCGGTGGCCAAGGATTTTTATGCCGGGTTCGTTAATAAAAATGCCGAGGACAAAAAACTAACCCTGCTGATGCGGGTTTCGAGCGGGTTTTTTGTGATCCTGTCGGTCATTATCGCTTATTTTAAACCGACCACGATTGTGGCCATACTGGGTATTTCATGGGGCGCGATCGGGTCTGTTTTTCTGGGTCCGTTTGTCTGGGGTCTTCTAACCCGCCGGGCCGGCAAAGTCGGCGCTATCAGTTCAGCTCTGGTGGGGTTGACGGTGTGCCTGATGTTGTACCTTACCGGGACACCCTCGCCGCAGGCCGGAACAGTCGGGATGCTGATTTCGCTGGCGGTCAATCCGCTGGTGAGCCTGGTCTTCCCGGCCAGATAGGGGATAAATAATAAATGTATAGAAGAAAAAAGGACAGGTTTTGAAACCTGTCCTTTATCATTTTCTGGTTGAAAACGATGCTTTGCGATAGAAGTCAGTTCCCTTAGAAACGTCGATCGCCGCCACCGCGACGTTCACGACCACCGCCGCCGCCCCGATCGTTGCGCGGACGAGCCTTGTTGACATTAAGTTTGCGTCCGTTCATCTCCTGGCCATTGAGGGCGTCGATAGCCGCCATGGCCTCGTCCTCGGATGACATTTCGACAAAACCGAACCCGCGCGAGTCGCCGCTGATCTTGTCCTTGATGATGGTGGCACTTGTGACCTCGCCATAATTCTCGAAAGTCTGGCGAAGATCATCCTCTGTCATATTGTATGACAGATTCCCGACGTAGATGTTCATTCTACACTCCAGATTTGTTTATCTTGTCCCTGACGATTTTTCAATATAACGTGGAAATACAAGATAAATTCATTCACGCGCACTATTGCGCCATTACCTCAAGATATTTAATTTTTCGTTGGATTTACCGATGGGAATGCCTCAAAAAATAATACCAGAGATAAGTTTTCATACAGCCATAATATACATTACGGCAAAAACTTGTCAATGTTTATTTGAGATTCCGAAAAATAATGTAAAAACGCCCGTATTGCCTTGTACCATAATGTGATATGGGAATCCGATTCGGGTTTTATTGACCGGGTGTTTTCCGGTCCGATAATGCCGTCCGCTTTGAATGGACCGCATGGTGCGATTGTCAATTCGATGGGAAGTCGAGATTGTCAAGAGGAACCCAGCCCTGATCACCCCTTGAATTCTCACACCAGGCCCAGCCGCTCTCCTGTTTGATAATGGTCAGATTATCTCCGACGGCGACATTCAGTTCGGCCGCCGAATAGTCAACAGCGGCCAGATGGAGGCCATGTTTTTCATCGATATATTTTTTCGGTACCCAGCCGCTCCGACCGTCTGCAATTACGCACCAGATCCAGCCCGGCCATTCCGACGGACGCGGTTCCACTTGGACTTTTTCACCGGCTTTAATCACCAGGGGATCGGGATATGGGGTCCGGTATTCGGCAATCACCGTAGCCGGTAGCCCGGTTTTTTTATTTCCTGTGGGCATCGCGGGTTAGTCTACCATTTGTTTTTTCATACTGAGTTACTTTGATATGCATGGTTCCCCGGATTACTCGAAACAGCAATTCATCGGCCTTATCATGTCGGAGTGTTTTGGAATTGTTTTCATTTATTGAAGTCATAGTGATAGTCCGGTGTTCATCGGCCCCGACTGAGATATCGCGGCCTTTATACATAAACATGAATTTGCACTCCGCTTTGCTGTCCCGGATATTGGTAAAACGGACCTCGATTTCGTTTTCCGGATACAAGCTCACCCTGAAATCCTCACCCTCAGAAATATCTTTTTCTTCGGCTTTGTTTACCTCGGCTTCAAGGGTAAAGCCGCCTTTTTCGACATGAATCACGATTTCATCGGCCTCGGTAATCGATTCCGGGTGTCTGGAATATAAGATGCCTTTCCGGGCAAAGTTATCATAACTGGAAACATTTTTGAGAGGTTTCCCGGCCCGGAAGGGAATATCCCGGGCGAAAGAGCTGTCGCCGGTAATATCCGTAGCACGAAACATGAAGGATTTACCGGGTTCGGTCTTGACGCGGATGATCTCGCCGTTTAAGGCTTTGGTCCTGAATGGCGGGGTTATGATTGGCGCCGAGGGTATCGAGTCGGCCCAATCCGGAATCCCGATCCGGGGCTGGTCCGGGTAACTCATCGGGGAGTAATCGTGGGGGACAAGAAACAGGCTGTCATCGACGGCAGTGACTTTGATATTTCGGAGTTCGACATAACGGTCCTCGGTTACCAGCATATCAATCCGGAGCGGAAATCCGAGATCGGTCGGCATCCACCGGGCGACAAGCTCTTCGCCTTCCATTGAGAGAATTGATATTTCACATTCATAGCCGGATACGGGGCTGACCCCTTCGGAGCGGCTTTCGCCTTTTGAGGCGATGAGCCGGGCATACTGAAAGAGATCGTTTTTCATGTTCATACGGTTGATGCTGGGGATAACATAGTAATCCCGGCTTTCGGGGTAAATGACCCTGGTCAGGCCGGTTTCCTGGCTGACAATCATGATGGTTTGTTCGCAGTCGATTTCTCGATCCATCCGGTAGGAGGCGCCTTTGATATAGAATTTGCCGGTAATATCGCGGTCGTCTTTATGATCGATGAGATCGGCCGTAAATTCCCTGAGATCATTTTTTTTATGGCCGCAGTTTATTAGAGCGACCGTCACAGCCAATCCGAGCGGCATGATTGCCCGCATGAACCATCGCATTTTAACGGTTCCCTTTGTTATATACCCCTTGAAACCTGAGGATGATAATGGGGCCTGGGGGCCGTTCTGTCAATGATAAAATCCGATCCACCCGGCTATCGATATGATATTACCCGGAGTTTAAGACTATTGAGATAAAACGGGTGACTTGATCGAAGCCCTTTGCGTTTATTTATCAGGAGGGGTATATTTAATAGCCATGATTATAAAAATAAAAGAAGCCGGACGAGATAAGAAACCCATTCTGGAGCGGCTACTGCAGTTGTATTTTTATGATTTCAGCGAAATCGAGGGGGGCGATGTTGATGATCAGGGATTGTTCCATTATACCTATCTCGATATTTATTGGGAAGAGACCGGAAGGTATCCATATTTGGTATATGTCGATGGCCGACCGGCCGGATTTGTCCTGGTCCGTTGTCATTCTTATTTCGACTCCCCGGAGAAGACTCATGTAATGGCGGAGTTTTTCGTCATGCGGAAATACCGCCGGCGCGGGGTCGGTTCCACCATGGCCTTTCGGATTTTCGATAAATTCCCGGGCCGCTGGGAAATAGCGGAGACCCCGCATAATTATGAAGCCCGGGAATTCTGGAGACATGTTATCGGGCAATATACTGGCGGCAGGTTTGAAGAGGTCATACTTGAAAACGATCGTTGGCGGGGACCGGTCCAGTATTTCAAAAAAGTCGAATAAGGCCTGGGTTAATTGTCACTTTTTTTATTAGTCAGAAATGCTTGATGAACAGAATAGACATGACCTGATACGGGCCTATGATCTTAACGCGGCAGTCCGGGATAATGACAGGATATCATCATGGAAAGCGGCCGAGCGGAAGATGTTTCTTGATCTTCAAAAAAAATCAGGTGTTCGGAGGATTCTTGATCTCGGATCCGGACCGGGACGGGATTCGGCTTTTTTCGTAAAAGAAGAGTTTATCAATACTGTAGCGGCTGATTTTTCATACCGGATGGCTTCATGCTGCCGAAAAAGAGGAATCGAAACAGTCTTAATGGATATTATGGATCCCTGTTTAAAAGATTCATCTTTCGATGCAGTCTGGGCGCTGAATAGCTTATTACATATACCCAAAAGAGATTTGTCCCAGGTACTGCAGAATATTGGAAGGCTAATGACAGATGATGGATTATTCTATATGGGAGCGTACGGGGGGGTTGATTTTGAAGGTATCCTTGATGATGATGTATATGAGCCGCATCGTTTTTTTTCATTTTATACTGATATGAATTTAAAAGAAATTGTCGCCAGAGCATTTGAAATTTATTATTTTAATTTGATTCCGCTGGGAAATCCGAAAACATATTTTCATTCATTGGTTTTGAAAAAACCGAATTAATCCTGTGGGGAGTTGAAAATTATGTCTTATAATGGAGGTGCCGCGGCGGCCGCCGCGGCCATAGCCAAAGCAACCAAAGCCTCGGGAGTGCTGGTCAGTGTTTCCCCCGATGACTTTATGAAAATAATCCAGAGGGCGGATCGCCCGGTGGTAGTGATGGCCCGGGGCGGTTTCATGCTCAGGAAATATCGCTATCTGACCAGCTACAAAGGATTGGCATTTGTTACCCTCTCGGAGAGCGTCCTCTATTTTTCCGGAGGAATTGAACTGATAGCGGCACAAAAAATATGGATTCCGAACTGAGCGAAGGCTGTCCGAGAGAGCCTTTTTGTGTAATTCTGCGAGTAATATCAAATCGGATACAATGAGGGGAGGTTAGGTTATGGCATTTATTCAGGTCCGGGATATGGATTCATCGGATGAGTATTTTGTGTCGGCCTGTTCTCATATCAATGAATCCGAGGAAATGGATACCGCCGCCGCGAAACGATTGGTCTGGATAAAAAAAATGTATTCCCGCGGGATGCGGGTCAAGGTGGCCCGGTTAGGTGATGACCGGGTGGGATTTCTGTATTTGATGCCGATTGACATTTGCCCGTGGGGACCTATCGGTCGTGATCTGATGGTTATTCCGTGTTTATATGTCATGGAGAAGGGGCAACATAAGAAAGCCGGGCAGTCCCTCTTAAAGGCGGCCGAGGCGGAAGCCCGATTGCAGGGTTTCAAAGGGATGGTGGTCACCGCCTATTATCATGATTTCTGGTTTATGCCGGCCGGATTTTTCGAAAAATTCGGTTTTGAAGTCGCGGCGAGCGAGAAGAACACCGCCCTCATATGGCGGGTCTTTGACGAAAAGGTCAAACCGCCCCGCTTCCTCAAAAGAAAATACAAATTTAAAAGTGTTCCGGGCAAAGTGGTGGTTGATTTATTCCATCATACATTTTGCATGACAGTTTGCCAGGAAGCCGAGAGGGTGCGGGAGGTGGCGGCGGAATTCGCCGATAAAGTCATTTTTAACGAATACAGCGCCGATGATCCCGAAATCCTGCGTAAGTATCAGACTCCCAGGGCGATTTTTATCAACGGGAAGGAAATCAGCTGGGGCTATGAAGCGCCGCGGGAGGGCATCCGGGAGGCAATAACAGAGGCCTTGAAAAATGTCTGAGTGATTTTTGGTCTTGACTTTTTTGGATTTTGGCGCAACTTTATAACAACAAAACACGTAACGGCTATCGAGATAAACTTAATTACGGAGGGAAGGATTTTTATGACCGCTGTGTATCAATTAGATCTTAGTCAAGCATGCCCGGCGGAGGCTTCTCGATAACGCTTTTATTTCATTATCATTGATAGTACCGGTTAGCCCAAAGGGGGCGGCCGCCTTACAATATATATAATTCCCGCCGCGGGCATGATTATTGGCCGCGGTGTTTTATGTACCAATATTTAAGCCGCGGTAGATGGAGCGCGGTTTTTTTATTGTACCGCATAGCCGCCAAGACAACAAACAGATATACCTGATGAGGCAATAAAATGAATTTGAATCTACTCGGCTGGAATAATTTCTTCAGCCAGGCATTTGAAAATTATCGAAACGATGGTTATATCCCGGCCAGGGTGGCCAGGGAACACAAAAACCTTTATCTGATCTATACTGAAACAGGTGAGATGCCGGCCGAAATTGCCGGGCGATTGAGACATCAGGCCGAAACCAGGGCCGATTTTCCTGCGGTTGGGGACTGGGTGGCGGCGGAGATGAAACCGGGCCAGGATCGGGCCATGATTCGGGTTGTCCTGCCGCGCAAAAATGCCTTCATGCGGAAGGCGGTTTGTTCAGGGGGCATGCCCGATAGCGGAGGACGGACCGAGGTTCAGGTCCTGGCCGCCAATATCGATACGGTGTTTCTGGTCAGCGGTCTCGATCATGATTTCAATCCCCGGCGAATTGAACGATATTTAGCTTTGGCCCGGGAAAGCGGCGTCAGTCCGGTTATTATATTAAATAAATCGGATTTGTGCACCGACCTGGATGATCGATTAAGGGAAATCGATACGGTAGCCTATGGCATTCAGCGGCATGTAATCAGCGCAGAAACGGAACATAATCTGGAAACAATCCGGCCATACCTCGAGCCCGGGCAAACGGTCGCTCTGTTGGGATCGTCGGGGGTCGGGAAATCGACCATAATCAACCACCTGCTGGGCGAGGAGCGTTTGAAGGTTAACCAGGTCAGTCAATTTAACGATCGAGGCCGTCATACCACTTCGTGGCGGGAATTGATCGTTTTGCCATCGGGCGGGCTGATGGTCGATACACCGGGGATGCGGGGGCTGTCGGTCTGGTCCGACGCGGGAGGCCTGGGGGAGACATTCTCCGATATCGAGGGTCTGGCCGGCCGATGCCGGTTTCGGGATTGCCGTCATCAAAACGAGCCGGGCTGTGCCGTGCAGGAGGCTTTGAAGAATGGGACTCTTGACGAAGACAGATATTTGAATTTCATCAAGCTTCAGAAGGAGTCGGCCTACCAATCAATAAGAAAAGACCAGCGGGCTCGTCTGAGAGAGACAGCCAAATGGCGTAAGATTGCGCTGCATCAAAGAGAACTTAAGAAAAGAAAGAAGTAATGGGTAAGAGTGGAGCAGTTAGGGAGCATTTTATTGATAAATAGGAGGCTTTAGGAGTAAAGTGGGCATATTTGAGTGAATTGAAAGCAAAAATATCTTTATTTTCAGACCGGGGGTTATTTGATTGATGAGGAAGGATTAATCTGTGCAAGTTGAAAACTATAAGAGATTGAGCCACTTCTATGATAACGGGTGGGGCCGATATGCAATCAAGTATTTGGAACTGATTGATCGGCTGTGGCCGCCGGCCGGGTTGTCCGGAGCGCATTCTCTTGATCTGGCCTGCGGAACCGGGAATCTGGCTATCGAACTGGCCCGTCGAGGTTTCCGGGCGGTTGGACTGGATTTGTCTCCCGCGATGATTGCTCAGGCCCGTAAAAAAGCATCCGGCATGGATAATATCTCGTTCGCAATTCAGGATATGCGCCGTTTTAAGGTCGCCGGACAATTCGATTTGGTGACCTGCACTTTCGATTCCATCAACTACCTCCTGGAAGAAGCCGATCTGGAAGCGGTTTTTGAAAAAGTGCATGATCATCTGAAAGAAACGGGTCGATTTATTTTTGATTCCAACACTCATAAACTTTATAGTCAGCACAACGGAGAATTCGTTCACGAATTCAACGGCGAGCGGTTTCTTCATAAATGCCGGTATGAAGCGGTCAATCGCCTGGCCCGGACCTCATTTGAATTCGGCGATGGATCAGTAGAAGAACATATTCAGTGCCCCTATGATATCGATGATCTTGAGCCGCTTTTAAACCGGGCCGGACTGGGTATCGTCCGGGCAATGGCATCGTTCGATATGTCACCCTACCAGAGCGACAGTAAGCGGCTGATATGTCTGGTTGAAAGGCAAAAGACCAAAAAAAAGGCAGGGGATTTTAAAAATCGCCCGCCTTATGATGGACCGGATTGAATCGGAATTGAAGTTAAAAGCGATTGATTGTTTCGCTTTCGTTGATATTCGATGATTCGTCGATCTTGCTTTGGAATCGGGTTTCGATTCTATACCCCAATCCGGATAATTGGTGGTCATGGGATTTTCGTCGAATTATATTTCCATCTGCCTGATAATCCGTATCAGCCTGTCCGGCTCCGTGGACGATACGGGCCAGTTGATTGACACTCTGTTGCATGTACTTGGCCTGAGCGGCGAGTTCTTCACTGGCCGAGGATGATTCCTCGGCATTAGAAGCATTCTGCTGGGTAACATTATTCATCTGGGTGACAGCGCTGTTGATTTGCTCGATTCCCTGGGCCTGATCGGAGCTGGCCAGAGCGATTTCCTGAATCAGGTGACTGACTTTGTCGTAACTGGCCGAAATATTCTCGATCAGTTTGACGGCATCTCCGGCCACAGAAACGCCCTTGTCGGCATTATTCATCGAGCTTTCAATCAGGGTATTGGTGTTGCGGGCCGCCTCGGCCGATCTCTGGGCCAGCCTTCGGACTTCTTCGGCCACCACGGCAAAACCTTTGCCGGCCTCGCCGGCGCGGGCCGCCTCTACAGCCGCATTGAGGGCCAGGAGGTTGGTTTGGAAGGCGATTTCATCGATGACCTTGAGAATTTGCGCCGTTTGTTTGGAGCTGTCTTTGATTTCGTCCATGGTGCCGGTCAGGGCATGCATGGATGAACGGCCGTTGGAAACCAGCAGGGATGTATCATTCATCAGGTTCTCAGCCAGTTTGGTATTTTCGGCATTGTTGCGGGTTTTTTCAGCCTGGATTTCCAGCGACGAGGTTATTTCCTCAAGCGATGAGGCCTGCTGGGAGGCTCCCGCCGCCAGGGACTGGCTGGCCCCGGCAACTTCTTGCGAAGCCGAGCCCACCTGCCGGGAACCCTTGGTAATCGATTCGATTACGGCGTTGATCGGTCCGGTGATGGATCGGGTCAGAGAGATGGCAATAAGCACCCCGACAGCAATACCGATCAGGGCGCCCGCTAAGATCAGGGTAACAGCCATGGTCACCCGGGAAGACATGACATTTTCCTGGGAGACCTTAAGAGCCTGACATGATTGTTCAAACTCATCGGCGGCCGCCATCATGGCCTGCTCCTCGAGAACCTTCAGGTCATAATGTTCGACCCAGGATTTAATACTGGACCGGTACCTATCGGCCGCGGCGTCAATTTTAACCAGGCGGTTTTTGTTGTTTTCTTTGGCAAACCATCCGGCCAGTTCCATGCTGAGCGACGCCGATTCATCCATAAGGCTATCGATACGGGGAAGAAGATAGAGGTGACCGGTGTAAACCAGGTCTTTTTCGATAATTCTCACCTGATTGGAATACATGGCCAGTTTATCGGTCATGGTAGCTTTCCACATGCGGTCGATCAGGACATCGGAAGTGGTGGAGGGGTCAAGCAATTCCAGGCTCATAGCGTCCTTCTGATCGACCGAGATTTCTTCGCACAGGGCTACGAAATCAGAAGCACTCCGCATCATGAGTTCCTGATCATCTTCTTGTAAATTGGTCAACTGGAGCCAGCGACCGAAGGCCTCGACATAGGTAGTCGCTTCCTGCCTGATATTTTCCACCGCCGTGCGATCATCGCTGTCGGTGAAGTCATGTTTTAGCTGTTCACAGAGGTTGAAGATACGGTTCATGGTGCCGGTCAATTCACTTACATAGATCGTATCCATCCGAATGATATAATTCTTTTCGGCCTGGCGAGCTTTATTCACCAGCTGACTCAAATTACGAACCTGGTCGACACTTTGCATACGGGCTTTAATACCCGAGAGGCCATTGTACCCAACCAGTGAAATAGCGGCGGTAATTATCAGAACTACCGCAAATCCCCCGATGATCTTTGCCCCCAGCCTCAGATTTTTCAACATTACTTTCCCCTTGTCGTTTAACCCAAAAGGCTGTTTTAATTGGTGTCTGATATTCCCGGAGTCGAACCCATTGACTATTTAATTTTTCGTTCAGTCACTGTATAGTATTCGGCAGAAGGCGGCCGGGAATTAATCGGCCATATTTCATATAATAGGTATTGTTGTCTAATATTGAGGTTCTGATGGTTTTTAAGCCATTGTAAATTAATTGCTTAATAAGTTGATAGTGAGGACCGATGGAAATCCAACATTATTGTTTAATACTATATTCGATTAAATATTAATTTTCCTTTCAAAATTGATTAAAAAAAGGACATATTCTCGGACCGGAAAATATCCCGGTACGAATATTTTCGGGATTTATAATATCGGTCCGGTATATGATCGGGCGCTATTAGCTTTGACAATTTCTTTGGTCCGATATATATTTACCGGTATGAAAGAATGTGATTTCGGTGATGCGGGGGAGGGTTGGTGCCGCCGTTTGACGGGAATGATCCCGATTTGGTTTCTCGCCCTGGGTTTGCTGGTAATACAATGCTCCGATAAGGTTTCCGGACCGGGCAATTCGATTCCGGTGATCGATACCGTTATTTTCGACCCGGAGTCGGTTCATCCGGGGGCGGATATCATTATGACGGTCGAGGCCCATGATCCCGACGGAGATTCAATTGTCTACCGA
The DNA here is from genome assembly GCA_016933955.1 of Candidatus Zixiibacteriota bacterium. Classification (NCBI taxonomy): domain Bacteria; kingdom Pseudomonadati; phylum Candidatus Zixiibacteriota; species Candidatus Zixiibacteriota bacterium. The sequence continues at coordinate 205,726 of JAFGTT010000032.1, read as the reverse complement.
TGGTCAACCTATCCCGGCGCGGCCCGGTTTTCGAATTATGAGTCGCCGCAGTGTACTCTGACCGTTTCTTCCGTTTTAAGCGGAGGAATGTCTTTAAAGGTCATTCTGGAGGTGGATGACGGGGTGGACACCACGAGCGAGGAATTCTGGATCCCGCTGGTTGAGGGTAATACAATATCGGGTTATGTCTATTACGCTCAAACCAGTATTCCGCTGCAATACGTCGAGGTGATGGTGGGCCGTTTGATCGACACCACCTCTTATAAAGGTTCCTATGCAGTCAGGCACGTTCCGATCGGCAACCGGATTATCACAATAAGTACACCCGGATGTAATGATTTTGTCGATACCCTTTCCGTAACCGGGGATACCGAGCTTGATATATATGTGGAATGTCCCGATCTGGCCAAAACGGTAACGGGTCAGGTGGCCACGGCGACAGGGACGGAGCTGGAGAATGTAAGGGTGACGCTATTAAACAAAGACGGATCTCCGACACCCCTGTCCGATCTGACCGATGTTTCCGGTAATTTCAGTATCGATTTTATCCCGGCCGGGTATCGGTCATTTCAAATTGAGGATGAGGGCAATCAGGATTATGAAATTCTGACCGACACTTTCGAAGTCCTCATCGAGAACGATACCACCATTAATCTACGAGGCCGAATTCGGGAGAGGGTTTTTGTTTCCGATGGTATCGAATCGCCCGGAGAATGGCTGTTTGGGGATGATGGAATCTGGAAAGGCTGGTTGATTGATGTTGAATATGAGAGTTATAATTATAATTCGTGCCTGATCAACGGGGCGGCCAAACTGACCATGGCACATCCCCTGCCCATTCCCGTCGATGCCGGCGGTATTTCCTGGTCGATCGATATCAGCCTGACGGAAGGCTTCTGTACAATTGGCTATATTCTGGATGATGAAGTGGTTGGAACCTCCCAGTTTGCGAATGGAAGCGGGGATTTCGAGGTTACGAGACAATTCTATTCGCAGGGCCATGATCCGGCCGGTAAGGATTTTAGTGTTGAATTTTATTCCTGGGGGACGACCTCCGGGGTGTGCAGTATCGTCCATATCAAGCATTTCGAAATATTCTATTACAGGTAGTAAGTCAGGATATATAAAAAGCCCCCCATTTGGATCGGGGGGCTCGAGTTTTGTATCGCGCGCTCTCTAAATATCAACGGCGTCAACATCGGTTTCCGGCCTGGTCACCTTTTCGACGGCTTCATTAATCTGCCCCGGATGTTTTTCTTTGAGTTTACCTTTGTATTTTTTCAACTGGGTTTTAACCTTGTCGATGGATTTTTCAATTGAGGCATACATGTCGTTGGAATCGGCCTTGCCGGTAATAACGTCTTTGTAAACTTTTACTTTGATTTCCGAGGTCTGGCGATATTTTTCCACGTCGAGGATAACTTCGGAAGCAATAATATGTTCGAAATACCTTTTTAGCCCGGTCACTTCTTTTTCAATATGCTCCCTTAATTCCGGAGTCAGGTCAAAATGCCTTGCGGTTATCTCGATATTCATCGTTACGCTCCTTTCTGAAAAACTGCCTTTATAACCGGGTCGTCTGTTGGTGCCGGCTTATACTGATACATTTAAACGCCAATAAATGATCCACCCCCTTGATTGATTTTTCTTTAAATGATGTTTTCACCGGCAGAGATTTTTCCAATTGTTCATCCGCCCGACCGGACAATATGTATGTTTCAGATATTACAGATTCATGAGATGCTGACGCGAGAAAAAGGCCCATCCAATAGCTTTCCTCCTATTTAATATACGGTCTTTCAGCCCTTCGGGTTATAATAAAAAGGGTCAATTTTCGGTTCGGGGCCAATACATTCTATATCTTGCGCTTACGAAAGCGAGCCGGCAAGATCTTCAATTCCTCGCGATATTTGGTTACCGTTCTCCGGGCCAGTTTAATTTTCTCGGTTTGGAGTCGCTGAAAGATTTCCTGGTCGGACAATGGTTTTTCGAGATCTTCACCCTGAATTATTTCTTCGATTCTGTTTTTGACGTGCCGTTTGGACATCTCACCGCCATCCTCATTGGCAATGCCGGAATTGAAGAAATATTTTATCTCGTAGACTCCCTGGGGGGTTTGAACATATTTGCCGTTGGATACGCGGCTGATGGTGGCGACATTCATTTCGACCTTGCGGGCGATTTCTTCCATAATCAGCGGTTTTAAAAAGGCCGAACCCTTTTCAAAGAATTCATACTGCTCTTCGATAATAGCCTCCATCACCCGGATCATGGTGGAGCGCCTCTGATTGATCGAATTGAGCAGCCAGCGAGCCTGTTCCAGTTTTTCCCGGACATATTTTTTGGTATCTTTGGAGGTCTTATTGCCGGCCTTGAGTAATTGACGGTATCCGGGATTAATCCTGAGTTGAGGCGTATTGCGATCATTATGATAAACAACATAGTCATCGCCGATCTTTTCCACGATCAAGTCAGGCACAATGGGCATGGCCGATGATTCAAAACTACCATGAGACGGGTATGGCGAAAGGGTTTTAATGAGGTCCATGGCCTGCTGGACTTTTTCGAAGGGAACCCCCATGGAACGGGAAATCTGGAGAATCGATTTGCGGTCAAGTTCATTGACATGTTTATCGACCACGCGATAGGCCAGAGAATCCTTGCATCCTTTTTCTTCCAGTTGAAGCAGAAGCGACTCGCGAAGATCATGAGCGCCGACGCCGGGCGGATCGAAATGCTGAATTTTGGTTATCAACGTTGATATTTTTTCAGGAGGTACGGAGAGCTCTTCGGCCATTTCCTCGGTCGAGACCACCAGGTAACCTTTCGGGGAGATATTCCCGATTATATATTCTCCGATCAACGTATCTTCTTCGTTCAACTTAAGATAAGAGAGTTGTTCCAGGAGATGGTCGTACAGGGTTTTTTCCAGGACCGGAACTCGTTCATAGAGTTCTTCGGGAACCGAAAAGCTGTTTTTTACTTTAAACCCGTCATCATCATCACTCAGGTAATTTTCCCAGTCGATTTTATCCAACTTGGGATCGATATCTTCTTCTGATTTGAGCAGATTTTCCGCCTCACGGTCATTTTGATCATTAAGTTCGGAAGGCTCGACCTCATCAAGCATGGGATTAACCGATAACTCATGTCTGAGAGTCTGTTCCAGTTTAAGAATCGGCATCTGGAGCATCTTCAAAGATTGTATCAGCTGAGGTGCCAGCGTTTGTTTCAGTTTTAGCTGTAATCCGAGTTTCATTTATAATCCGTTGCTTTAAAACAAGTTGCCGCAAATTAAGTAACAGTGAATCATCTAATACTCATATCGGTCTAAAAACCGGTTGTATTTAGATAAACTAATTGCTGACCGCTCTCATTGGCGATATTTTCATAAAGATTGTTCAGAAATTACCTCAGTTCAGCTTGAATTTTTCTCCCAGGTATATTTTCCGCGCTTCGGGATCCTCGGCGAGAAATTGCGAGGTTCCCGATTTTAGTATTTTCCCATCGCACATTATATAGGCCCGGTCACAGATGGAAAGCGTCTCGCGCACATTATGGTCGGTAATCAAGACTCCCAGCCCGCTTTCGGTCAAACGCGAAATTATTTTTTGAATATCCTCCACGGCAATGGGATCGATTCCTGCGAAAGGCTCATCGAGCAGGATAAACTGCGGTTCCGAGACCAGGACCCGGGTAATTTCAACCCGCCGTCGTTCCCCGCCCGAGAGCGAGTAAGCTATTCTTTTTCTCAGATGAGAAATGTCAAGCTGATCGAGTAGTTGTTCCAAACGCCGGTTTTGTTCATTTCGGGGCAAATGGCGCATCTGGAGAATGGCCCGGATATTTTCTTCGACGGTTAATTTTCTGAAGACCGAGGCCTCCTGGGCCAGATATCCAATTCCCATACTGGCTCGCTTGTACATCGGAAGCCCCGTGATATTTTTTTCTCCGAGATAAACCTGACCGGCATTGGGACGGATAAATCCGATAATCATGTAGAAGGTGGTAGTTTTACCGGCCCCGTTGGGTCCGAGCAGGCCGACAACCTCGCCCGGATTAACCTCAATCGTTACACCATTGACAACCGCTCTTCTTTTATATTTTTTAACAAGATTATGCGAACTCATTTTTATCATATTCATATATAATATATACGATTGAGGGAATTAATGACAATCAAATTTTATTATCAGCATAATATTTGCTATTACGAAGCGATTAACATATCTTGAATGCCAATGTTAAAGAACATCAATTTGAGGTCAATATGAGACGAAAAGTCATTGCCATATTGTTACTTATGACAGCACTGCAACTATCCTGCACCGATTCGGACAAGGCCGCCCTGAGGCAATATGAAAAAGGTATGAGTCGGATGAATCAGGGTGATCCGGACAAGGCCCTGGAAATTTTCCAGTCAATCTTAAGAGATTACCCTGAAACACCTTATGCATATCAGGGATTGGCTTATTATTACGAGAGAGAAGGCTTTCTTTACGAAGCCATCCGGGAAAATTTCAAAGCTCTGGCCGAGCATCCTCGATTTTTGCCATCGTTGTTGATGAGTACCGATTTGAGCCTGCGGGTAAAGCGGCCGGAACTGGCTTTTTTTAATATTGCATTATATGAAGAAAACGGCGGAGATTTGAATTTGGGCCGATCGATTGAGGCCGAGGCTCTGCTACAGGCCGGGAAACTGAATGATGCCGAGAGTATTTTAAGGAAAGCCCTGGCGGAAAACCCCCGAGCGCCCCGGTTGCTTATAAAACAGAGCGAATATCTGGCCCGAAACGATCAAATACCGGAGGGTATTGAGCAGTGTTCCCGGGTAGTCTCGACCGATACTCTTGCGGCGGCGATATTGTTGGAGGCCGGTATTTTTTATGATTCAATTGGTCTGTATGATTCCGCGGCCTTATGTTATCAACGGGCTGAAAAACTTGGGGCCGGGGATGAATATTTTCTGCTGGATGTGGCGGAGGCGTATATCGGGCTGAATTATCTGCATCGGGCGAAAAAAATTCTGGATCGTTTTGCCGAAAAGGCGCCGAATTCTCATCGTCTGCATCTTCTCCGGGCGGAAATTTTAGAAGCCCGAGGGGATTATGACAATGCTGTTCAGGAATATGGAATGATCCTGCCGCAAAATAACGAGAATCCCACCGTTCTGAGCCGGTTTGCCGGTTTCAAACGCAAGGCGGGCGATGGACTGGGATCGGAGCAATACTTTTCCACGGCCGCCCAGATTGGCTCGCGCGGCGGATATCCCAACACGGCCTCGATGGATCTGAACTATAAATTACTCGATTTTTATTTCCAGTACGGGCGGTTTATTCTGGCCGGTCCGACCACCGATGGTTTACTCGACAGTATGCCCAATGATTTTCGGGTTCTTTATGAGGGGGCCTATTTGTATCTGATGGTTGACGGTATCGACCGTTTGCGGGAACTTCTCCCGCGAGCCCTGAAGGCGGCCCGCGGAAATCCCTCGTATATGGAACAGATGGGTTCTTTGTACCTGAAAATGGATTCGCTGGTTACGGCTCATCAGTTATTCCAGGAGGTCTTGGGGGTGGATAAACTTAATACCGTCGCCATTTTGGGCGAAATGGCAATCGCCCGAAAGAAATCAGGTCCGGCGGCGGCCTTAAAATACCTGAACGGTTTTGATGAATATGTTTCATACCGGCCGGCTCTGGCCGAGGAAAAGCTCAAGCTATATGAAGCATTGGGGGAGAATGTTGCGGCTTATGAATTTTCCCGGAGGCTGATTGAAGTGGCCTTCGAAGATCTGGATCGGTACCGCACCGCTCTCAATCTGGCGGTAAAATCGGGAAGAGGGACGGATATCGAAGAAATCTATTCTCTGCTGTTGAAACACAACGCCGATGATTCCTATGCGCTGGCTATGGCGGGAAAACATTATCTGGGTAGTGGTGATCTGGATCGGGCCGAAGAACTGATCCGCCTCGGGGTGGCTCTTGATACTCTTAATACCGAGGCCAGAATCCAAATGGCGCGGTTAATGGAAGCGCAGGGCCAACCGGACAGCGCCATTGCCGTCTATGAAGACATTCTGAAATTCGATACCTATGCCGGCAAGGCTTATGGCAATCTTGCGGTTCTTCTGCTTGAAAAGGGTGAGAATCCCAACCGGGTGGCCAATCTGGCCAATCGGGCACTTCTTTATGATAAAACCAATGGCAGGCATTTTTGCACGGTCGGTCGGGCCTATCTGGAGTTGAAAAAATATAAAATCGCCAAAGTCAAATTCGATGAGGCTTTGAAACTGGCTCCCGATGATCCGGAAATCAATTTTTATGCGGGGATAAATCACCAGAGACTGGGGTCCGCTTTTGAAGCCAGAACGTATCTCAAAAAAGCGCTCCGGGGCGGTCTGAAAGGAAGTCTGAAAAAAGAGGCCGAGGCGGCTTTGAATAATTTATAGATGAATGGAGCCGTTGATAAATCGGCCGGTGGACTATTGTTTCTGCACTTCTCCCGTCATGGGGACAAACCTGACGGGGATAACCGATTTTTTAATGATATTATCCCGATCACGGGTAATCAGCAGCAATTCCTGGGAGTAATCGCCGACCGGAATAACCATCCGTCCGGTTGGTTTGAGTTGATCGAGCAGAGGCTGAGGTATTTGTGGTGCGGCGGCGGTGACAATGATGGCATCGAACGGAGCCGCTTCCGGCCAGCCGAGGTAACCATCGCCGGCGCGAACCTGGATCGAGGTATAACCCAGCGAATCGAGAAGGGAATCGGCCTTTCGGGCCAATTCCGGAATGATATCTATGCTGTAAACCGAATCGGAAATCTCGGCCAGGACGGCCGCCTGGTAACCAGAGCCGGTACCTATTTCCAGGATTTTCGAAACCGAATCTAGTTGAAGCAATTCCGTCATGATGGCTACGATATAGGGCTGGGATATGGTCTGGCCGTGTTCGATCGGAAGCGGGCCGTCGTTATAGGCATCATCGCGGTATTCCGCCGGTACAAACAGGTGCCGCGGGACTCGACGCATGGCTTCCAGGACTTTTTCATCCTTGATTCCGCGCCGGATGATTTGAGCCTCGATCATTCTTGACCGCATTTGTTCATATCTGTCGGCAGTATCGCCGGATTCGGATTTCCCGGAACAGGAAAAAAAAGTACTCATTATCAATATTGCGGTCAGAGTTTTAAATGTTCTCCGATTTTGATGCATTCCGATTCAGTATATGGCGCCGGGGAGAGTCTGTCAAATATTAATAGTCACCATGATTGATATTTTTAATCCAGAACCTGACGAGTTCTTCAATCATCGGTTCCATATCCGAGGGAAGAAAGCCGCTATTCATGGCTTCGAGATAAATATCCAGAGCCCGGCGGGTTTCACCGACAGTTAAAGTCCGGCCCGTTCGAGATTTCCAATTATCCCGGAACTCCAGAGTCAATTTAATCAAGCGCCGAAAAACCAGAATGGATTCGGGCGGTATCTCTCCCCGGTCATCGAGGAATTCGCCGAAGAAATCGTCTATATTGTAATCAGCCATATTGCCAAAGTTTTTATTGCCTGTCTTTGACCAATATATTAAATAAAAAAGTAATGGATTCAATTTTAAATATCATTAATTCAATCAGAGACGCCATTTGGGGATTACCGCTAATATTTCTTCTGGTCGGAACAGGCATATTCGTTACGATCCGAAATCACCTGGTCCAGATTCGGGGATTCAAACACAGTTTTGAACTAATATCGGGCCGCTACGACAAACCTCATCATAAGGGAGAAATCACCCATTTCCAGGCTCTATCGGCGGCTCTTTCGGCCACGATTGGAACCGGAAATATAACCGGGGTAGCGACGGCGATAGCGGTCGGCGGACCGGGGGCTTTGTTCTGGATGTGGATCACGGCCATTTTCGGGATGGCGGTCAAATTCACTTCGTGCACGCTGGCGGTGATGTACCGCCGGATTGATCCGGATGGTTATGTCCGGGGCGGGCCGATGTATTTCATCGAACTGGGGATGTCGAAGAAATTCCGGTTTCTGGCCTATATGTTCGCCATCTGCACGGCTATTGCGTCCATGGGAACGGGCAATATGGTTCAGGCCAATTCGGTGGCCGACGGGATTGTGGCCTTGTTCGATAAATCCGGAACACCGGCCGGTTTAATGATGAGGCTCGGGATCGGTCTGGTTATCGGAGTACTGGTGGGTCTGGTGATTATCGGCGGTATCAAGCGTATCGGGAAGGTGGCTTCACGAATCGTTCCTTTTATGGTGGTGATATATGTCGGATCGGCGCTGATTGTTCTGGTGTTCGCCTATCGGATGATTATTCCGGCTTTTGAGATAATTCTGTCTCATGCTTTCACGCCCACCTCGGCCACGGGAGGCTTTGCCGGGGCGACTATCTGGCTGACCCTGCAACAGGGTGTCCGTCGGGGGGTGTTTTCAAACGAATCCGGTCTGGGATCGGCTCCGATGGCTCATGCCGCCGCCAAAGTCAATGAACCGGTGCGGGAGGGCCTGGTGGCGATGATCGGGCCCTTTGTCGACACACTCGTGATTTGTACCATCACCGGGCTGGTGATAATGGTTTCAGGGCAATGGGACAACGGACTCAACGGGACGCCGCTGACAGCCAGCGCCTTTGAAGCGATTTTACCGACCTGGGGCAGTTCCATGGTTTCGCTGGGGTTGGTGCTTTTTGCCTTTTCAACCATAATCAGCTGGTCATACTATGGCGAAAAGGGGATCGAATATATTTTCGGGCGTAAGGCGGTTTTACCGTATAAATGGATTTTCCTTATTTTTATTCCGGTCGGCGCCGCTCTCAGGCTGGATATTGTCTGGGGTTTTGCCGATATCGCCAACGGTTTGATGGCCCTTCCCAACCTGATTGCCCTGCTGGCCCTTTCGGGAGTGGTGGCGGCGGCCTGCCGCAAGTATTTCCATGAATTGGGTCAGGGGATGCATCGCGATTAATAGCCTTGACGCTCCATGTATTGATTTCCGCCAACTGCCGAAAATATCCCTGACGGTCATATATTTTTTCTTTCAGTAATTCGCAATTCCTTGCGGTTTACGGCATTTCAGCCATTGCAACATAAATTGAAATATCCTCCAGGCTAATTTTCGAGGTCTGTTCATTTATTATACAGAATATTTAAGCCCTTACGACCGAGCCTAAAGGGTTGCTAAATATTGACGAATTTGAAACTTAAGACAACAGGAAGGACTCTAAAACAGAGGGGCAAGATGCACCGACCGTTTTATCTTTTCCGCCGGCTCAGCACGATCAACCCGGCAGTTACATGATATATCGCGGATAAACAATATTAGACAGGGTTATTGTCTATGAATGAACTTGAAAAGCAGATTCAGGAAGTCGCCAAGAACTTGCAATGGCCGGTGAGCGATCTGGAATCCAGGGTAGAGCATATTGCCACGGATCTAGTGATGGTCGATACGGATGATCTGCCGGCGCTGGCCAATCTTCACGAAAATTTCCTCGAGCTGATAAAGTCCATAAACGATGATACGGCGGTGACCTCCAGGGTGGCGGCGAACTGCGCCGATCTCGTGGAAAAGATTGTATTAAGCGAGGTAGACAGCAAGGCGGCGGCGATAGAGTTGCTCAATAGCGCTGTGACCGGACTTCAGGCCATAATTCGCGATCGCCGGCAACCTTCCGAAGTCGTATTTCCGGAAAGCCTGGCTCCGGCCGATTTGGAAGAGGAACTGAATGAACCGGAGGTATCTCAGGAAACCGTTTCTGAACCCGAAAAATCGCCGGCTGTCATCCTTGAAAAGAATAAACCGGTATCAAAAGAACCCGCCCCGCAAACGGAGGCGGAACCTCTCATTATTAATCTTGATGGCAGTGACACCTCGCTTCTGGCCGAATTCATCACCGAGGCTATGGAACATTGCGCCACCGCCGAGCAGATGTTAATGGATATGGAAACCGATCCCGGAAATAAATCGGCTATCGATGCCATCTTCCGAAGTTTCCATACCATCAAGGGGGCCGCTGGATTTCTGGAACTCAAACCGATTCTGGTTCTGGCTCATGAATCGGAGACATTGCTTGATTTAGCCCGCAAAGGGACGGTGGCAGTCAAGGGCAAGATCGCCGATATCATTTTCGATTCCATCGACACCATGCGGACCCTGTTAAAGGGTCTGGAGGAGCTTCTTAAGAGCGGGGGGACATATGACGGTGGTGAAGTGATTGGTGCCATTCTGGGCCGTCTCAAGGATCTTCTGGCCAACATCGACCGGATCGAGGATTATCTTCAGGAGGAAGATGTTTCGAATGAGCGTCTGGGAGATATCCTGGTCAAACAGGGAACGGTGGCCGAGTCCGATATCGAGGAAGCTCTGGCCAACAAATCGAGGCCCGAGGAGAAAGTCGGCGAAACCCTGGTGAAACAGGGTAGAGTCCCGGCCAAGGCGGTAGCCCAGGCCCTGCGGGAACAGCAACGGGCGCGCCATGGCAATATCGTCAAGGAAATGGTAAAGATCGACACCGAGCGTCTTGATCGCCTGGTGGATACGATCGGAGAACTGGTCATCGCCGAGTCGATGGTGGGGCAGGATGAGGAAATCCTGGCCAAAGCCTCGACCAAAATTTCCAAGAATATTTCGCATTTGAATAAAATCACCCGGGAGTTGCAGGAGATGGGTATGGCCATGCGCCTGGTCCCGGTGCAGTCGGCCTTTCAGAAACTGGCCCGGGCCGTCCGCGATCTGGCCCGAAAATCCGATAAACAGGTCAACCTGATTCTGTCCGGTGAGGATTCCGAGGTCGATCGGAGTATTGTCGAAAACATCGGCGATCCGCTGATGCATATGGTCCGCAATTCAATCGACCATGGTCTCGAGACGGCCAAGGATCGTCTTAAGGCCGGGAAACCGGAAGAGGGGCATCTCTGGATCCGGGCTTTCCACAAGGGCGGGAATATTTATTTCGAGGTGGAGGATGACGGGCGCGGGCTGGACACCGAAAAAATTGTGAATAAAGCCCGCGAGCGCGGACTTCTTCCGCCCAATAAGGAATTATCCGAAAAGGAAATATTCAGCCTTATCATGCTCCCCGGATTTTCGACGGCGAGCCAGATTACCAATATATCCGGGCGAGGAGTGGGAATGGATGTGGTCAGGAAAAATATCGATGCCATGCGGGGCCACCTGGAAATTGAATCCGAAAAAGGACAGGGGACGAAGTTCTCCATGAAACTGCCGCTCACGCTGGCCATTATCGATGGTATGCTGGTCAGTGTCGGGTGTGAAAAATTCATTATTCCAACCCTTTCGGTGGTGGAATCGTTGCAGTTGACGCCGGATATGATCAGTACCGTCAACAGCCGTAACGAGATGATCAATATCAGGGGCAAAATGCTTCCCCTTAATCGGGTGCGGGACTTGTTCGATATTCCTTCATGCGATAATGAAAACAGTGACAGCACGGTTGTCATAGTTGATGATATGGAAAACCGAATCGGGCTGGTGGTCGATAAATTGCTCGGCCAGCGCCAGACGGTTATCAAGAGCCTGGGCCGGATGTTTGAGAAACAGAAGTGGATTTCGGGCGGGGCCATTCTGTCCGACGGGAATATCGGTTTGATCATAGATATCAACGGGATTGTGGAACTGGCCCGCACGGTGCCAAGCCGCCGCGTGTCAAGAATAGATATATCCCGAATGGATGGCAACAATCCGGCCGGGAATGAAACTTCGGCCGTCAGCACGGCCCCGGAAGAGGGGGTTGGGACGGAAGAGCCGGTAGTTGAGGTAATGATTTAAGAATACTAAAATAAAACAGGGAGAAAACATGAGCAAGAAGAACAGATCGATGGAGACTTCCGATACTGCTGTTCGGGAAGGTGACAGCCGGGCCGGTAAATACCTGACCTTCCGATTGGCCAACGAGGAATACGGACTTGAAATACTGAAAGTCCGCGAGATTATCGGCCTGATGGAGATCACCGGGGTGCCTCAGACACCGTCTCACATCCGCGGCGTTATCAATCTCCGGGGCAAGGTCATTCCGGTCCTGGATTTAAGGTTGAAATTCGGGATGGATGCGGCCGAAGATACCGACCAAACCTGTATCGTGGTGGTGGAAGTGACCTTCGGCGACCAGTCGGTGATGACCGGAGTGGTGGTCGATGCCGTTTCAGAAGTGCTTGATATCGATGATGAACAGATCGAGGATGCCCCGACCTTCGGGGGCGGCGTGGAAACCGATTTCATCCTGGGCATCGGCAAAATCAAGAATGAAGTCAAAATTCTTCTTGATATAGACAAGGTTCTTAATACCGGCGATATGGCCATACTGAACGACATGGGTGAAAGCGTCGAAGGCAAGACCATGAACGTGGCCGAACTTGAAACCGCCGGTGTTTAATTCGATGGAATAACGGTCAAAAGGTAAAAGGGGGTTGCCATCAGGGGGAGTCTCACGATCATACCACGCCTCCATCCTTGGGCACATTTTACCTGATTGACAACTTATGCAAATAGGCTAAAAGGAGGAGATACATGTTCAAGAATCTCAAACTGAGTACCAAAATAGCAGGCGGTTTCGGCGTCATCATGGTGATCGCCTGTATTCTTGGATTCATGGGCTGGAACAGCCTCGGCCGTGTTCAGCAATATGTCACTATTTCGCAGAATGCCGATGCCGTGAACGGCTCGGTAGATCAGGCCCGGGGCCATATCAAGGATTTCCTGGCCTTCGGTTTTGCAGGCAAAGGGAAAGACGGGAAAAACTACATCGAGATGTACAATGACGTCTATGGCGAGCAAGGCCGGTTATTGAATCAGCTTCGGGAGTACTCCCAGCTGAGTCAATCCGACCGGGATTTGGTCAACTCCGCGATGAAGAATTCCAATGATTATAAGCGCGGTGTGGAACAGCTTTCCGATGCCCGAAAGAACAAAGATGCGGCCCTGGCCGACTGGACCCGGATAGGCTGGGCTATCACGGAGAAAATCGGTAAAGCCCAGAATGAAATTATTAATCCGGCAATTGAGGATGCCAAGAAATCACGGAATTTCGAAGCCCTCGACATGTGGAATAATATTAATAAGGTCTTGAATAGCAGCGTCATTGAGCAGTATTTGACCCTGCGCGTGACGGCTCTTTATCTTATTTTGAAAGAGGGCGACGATCAATGGGCCGATTACGGCAAGCAGATGAGCCGGGCCAAAGAGGGGCTGGCCGTATGGAACCGCCTGGTGTCGGGAAACCGTGCTCTTGAGGAAGCGGCTTCGAATATCGATGGTTTTCTGAGTGAGTATGGCGGGGCCGGCGATAAGTATTATTCGGCCATTGTTTCCAGCCGGAATGCTTACAATGAATTGATCGGGTACGCGGTGGATTTAAGCGAAAATTGCACCAATCTGAAAGCATCTCTCAACAACAGCATGACCTCGGTGATTGACAGCGCCACGGCTTTTTTGATCGCCCTGGTTATCGGAGGTATTATAGTCGGCGTGTTATTCGCCTATTTCATCACCCGCAGTATCACCAAACCGATTAATGAAGTCATCAAGAACCTGTCAAGCGGCTCCGACCAGGTCAGCGCGGCCTCGGAAGAAGTCGCCGCGGCCAGTCAGTCGATGGCCCAGGGAGCATCAGAACAAGCCTCATCTCTTGAAGAGACATCGTCCTCGCTCGAAGAGATGGCCAGTATGACCCGTCAGAACGCCGATAATGCCAAGCAGGCCAACCTGCTGGCTACAGACGCCACCGGCGGAGCGGAGAAGGGTGTCTCGGCGGTTGATCGGATGGCTCAGGCCATGCAGGAAATCAAGAAATCCTCTGATGAGACAGCTAAGATTATCAAGGTTATCGATGAGATCGCCTTCCAGACCAACCTGCTGGCTCTAAATGCGGCGGTCGAAGCAGCCCGCGCCGGTGAAGCCGGTAAGGGATTTGCGGTGGTGGCTGAAGAAGTGCGTAATCTGGCCCAGCGCTCGGCCGAAGCGGCCCGCAATACCAATGCTCTGATCGAGGGTTCGCAGAAGAATGCCGATAACGGTGTCCAGGCCACCCAGGAAGTCGTAATGATTCTGCATGATGTGACCGAAAGTATCAAGAAGGTCAACGCCCTGGTCAGTGAAGTTTCGACGGCCAGCAATGAACAGGCCCAGGGGATTGACCAGATCAATACGGCTATTTCCCAGATGGATCAGGTCACCCAGCAGAATGCGGCCAACGCCGAAGAGTCTTCCTCGGCCAGCGAAGAGCTGGCGGCCCAGGCAATGCAGCTTCAGGATACGGTCTATATGCTGACCAGGATTGTCAACGGGTCCGATGCCGGAGTCAATCAGGGGCCGGTTATACAGAAACACGCCCAGAATTCCCACCGCAAGCAGTTTGAACCGACCAAGACGGTCAAGTCCATCAAAGCCAACCTTCATTCGAAAGAATGGAACGAACGCAAGGCCAAAGAACCCGCGGCCGGGAGTCATAAGGAGAAGGCCGAGGATATTATTCCGCTCGGTGAACATGAGATGCAGGAATTTTAATTGATCGGTTACGGATTCTCTCGATCAAATCGAGAGAATCCGCAACGGTTGAAAATACAGGGATGTTGTATTCACGGGAGAAGGAATTGATATGAACCAGACGCAAAAGCCTGCTCGGATGATGGAGAGCCAATCTCCGGAGCGCGAAAAACGGGGCGGCATGTATCTGACTTTCAAACTGGCCGGAGAAGAATATGGTCTGGAAATCCTCAAGGTCCGGGAAATTATCGGGCTTATTGATATTACTCATGTCCCCGGATCGGCAGAATATATTCGCGGTGTCATCAATTTACGGGGTAAAGTCATTCCGGTGGTGGACCTGCGCAATAAATTCGGGATGGCAACGGCTGTGGATACCGATCAGACCTGTATTATTGTCACCGAAATAACCATTGCCGACAGCAATGTTATGATCGGCATCGCGGTTGATGCCGTTTCGGAAGTCCTTGATATTAAGGATAAAGTGATAGAGGATCCACCGCGTTTCGGAGGCGACCTCGACACCCGGTTTATACTCGGTATGGCGAGGATTAGGGATCAAATCAAGATTCTTCTGGATATCGATATGGTCCTGAATACCTTCGAAGAAGATAAAATGCCAAAGGTGGAAGACGAAACAGGAGTACTGAACTAAGAAGCGGAGTCAGGCGAACCGATTAATTAAGAATAGAGCCTGATAGCCGTTAATTGTCCTCCGATCTGATTTTTGTATGGAACCGATTGGAAATAATGATTAGTGCGGGTAACCGCCTGATATAAATTCGGGCGCATTCCGCAGGATTAAGGGTCTGGAGCACAGGAAAATGGACAACCTCAGAGAACCAGAAGCAGACACCCATCTTCCGGCGATGGAAATAAAGATCGCCGATGACAAGATGACAGTGTTTATGTCCTGTCCTTCAGCCTATGTGGACAACAGCAGTATATACGATGAAATTGTGGCCGCCTTCAAACAGGCCGGCATTCCCAGAATTCCCAATCTGGAACAGATCCAGCAATCACTCAAACAGATTCCGGAAACGAGCGAGTATATCCAGGACTGGCCCCTTTTAAAGGGAATACCCCCGGTTGAATCGGTTGATGGCCGGCTGGAATGGCAGGGAGATTATTTTCACACCGGTTATCAGATTGATCCGGTTACCAATAGAATAGATTTCCGGCAACGGGCGGGGAATCCCAATGTGGAGAAAGGTCAATTGCTGGTCCGGGTTGTCCGGGCCTGTCCCGGTAAGGATGGCTACGATGCTCTGGGTAACAAGATCACGGTCCGTCGTCCCCGCGAGGCCGAGCTTAAGGGCGGACCCAATGTTTACTGGGATCCGGATCAAAACGGATATGTCGCCAACAGTTCCGGACGGGTCAAGCTGAAAGGGAAGACGCTTGATATCGATCCTGTTTATTTCGTTCCCAACGGAGTCGGAATCGAGAGCGGCAATATCAATCATAATGGCCCGGTCGTGATCGACGGCGAGGTGGAGTCAGAGTTCAAGGTGGAGGCCGCCGGGGATATCGAGATAAGAGGTTTGACCTATGCCAGTGATATCGTCTGCGGCGGTAATCTGACGGCCAAAGAAGGTATTAACAGCCATCCCGAAAAATTACTCAATGTAGTCGGCGATATCTACGCCAAGTATATCCAGAATGCCAATCTGAGTGCGGGCGGCAATATAATCGTCAACACCGAGATTTTCCAATGCAATTTGAAAACCAAAGGGGAAGTAATCTGTAAAAGCGGTCGGATTATCGGGGGTGAGGTCCTGGCCACCAAAGGGATTACTGTCGGAGAAGCCGGTTCCAAAGGCAATGTGAAAACGGTTTTGATTGCCGGACTCGATAAGGAACTGAAAAATAAAAGGAATGAGAATTGCACCGAGATCAACCGTCTTAAGGAAACCGTTAAAAAGCTCGACACGGTGATTCGCAATTTGAAAGCCAATCAGCATCTGCTCACCAATGCCCAGAAAGAAACAATGACCGAGATACAGTTTAAGATATCAGAGGGCGAGATCGAAATCGAGCGGCTGGAAGAGGAAAATCGAAGAATGCATGAAATAATATTGGTTAACAGCCGGGCCCGGATAATCATACTCGAAGTAGCTCACCCGGGTGTGAATATTCGGATCAATGAATCCCACTATAAGATAGACCATGCTCTGGCCGGACCGATTGTCGCCAGTTTGAGTCCCATCACGGGCGAAGTGGTGTTGTCATCAGAATTGGAAAATAAAGATGGAGAGGAAAATGAAAGCAGAGAACATTAATCCATTTATTACGGCTGTTAACGAGTTGTTCGAAAATATGCTGGACTGCAAGCTCAAGATGAATAAGCCGGGTTTGGTTGTCCAGGAAAACGGGACCCCGGATATTATTGGAGTGATCGGAATGTCGGGGACGGCCCAGGGGATAGTTGCCCTGAGGCTCCCGGTGCGGACAGCTCTGGCCATGGTGGGGCGCATGGTCGGGATGGAATTCCGTGGCGTCGATTCATCGATTATCGATGGCGTTGGTGAACTGGTCAATATCATTGCCGGGAGTGCCAAAGGCAAGTTCGACGGTCATGCCATCAATCTCAGCCTGCCCACTGTTGTTCGTGGTAATATCTGTCAATTGAGTAATCTTCAGAACGCAGTCTTTCTGGACGTCCCATTTGAGAGCGAACTGGGCAATTTTTCACTGATGGTGACTTTCAAGCCAGCAGTTGTTCCGGAAAAAAAGGAGGCCATACATGCGGGTATTGGTAGTAGATGATTCTCAGATTATGAGAAAAATCGTCACTGGTGCTCTAAAGAAGCAGAACGTTAATGATATCGTCGAGGCCGCCAATGGTCAGGAAGCGGTTGATGTTGTGGCCAAGGATGGCAATATCTCTCTGATCCTGATGGACTGGAATATGCCGGTCATGACCGGAATAGACGCTGTCAGAAAAATACGAACCGGCGGGAGCAAAACCCCGATTGTCATGGTCACCACGGAATCCGAAAAGGAAAAGGTTATCGAAGCGATCAAGTCGGGGGCCAATGATTATCTGGTCAAGCCCTTTAACCCCAAGGATATTCAGGCCAAGCTGGAAAAATTCCTGCCGCCTTCCAACGGTTAAGTTATGAAGCAAGTTATCGGATTGTCGCCGGTTCTGAAGGCCGATACTTTTTACCGGCTGAGGGAAATAGTCTATCAGCAGAGCGGGATCTCGTTGAATGACAGCAAGGAATCTCTTGTCAAGGCCCGGGTTGCCAAGAGAATGCGGGCTCTACGGATGGAGAGCTATGACGACTATCTGGATTTGATCCTCAATGATCCGACCGGGGTGGAAATCCAGATGCTTCTCGATGCGATTTCCACCAACACCACCAGCTTCTATCGAGAAGCGGACCATTTTGATTTCCTGAGAACAGTGATCAAGGATTGGCTAAACAAGGGTCAGCGGATTATACGCATCTGGTGTACTGCCAGTTCAACCGGGGAAGAGCCGTACACTCTGGCTATCGAACTGGCCGAGAATATCGGACGGCATTCAGTTGAGGTTCGCATACTGGCCACCGATATCAACCTCCAGGTCCTCCGGGCGGCGCAGAGCGGAGTTTATACCGAAGATAGAATAGCGCCGATTCCGAAACATCTGAAAACCAAGTATTTTAATAAGATTAAGCACAATCATGAAATCGTTTATCAGGTTCGGGACGACCTGAAAAAAATGATTATTTATCGTCAGCTTAATCTATCGACACCGCCTTTTCCCATCCGGCCGGAGGTGGATATTATCATGTGCCGTAATGTGATGATATATTTCGACACCGGCCTGCGCCGAAAACTTGCGGTAGAATTCGAACGTCTTTTAAGAACCGGCGGGCACCTTTTTACGGGGCACGCAGAAAGCATGACCGGGATGGCCAAGCGACTCAAATGTCTGAAGCCGTCCATATACATAAAGGAATAAAAGATGGGGCTGCATGTTGTAGGGATTTCGGATTTCCACGTCTCCCGGAATGTCGATGAAGTAATCGTGACGTATTCTCTGGGTTCCTGTATCGGTGTAACCGTGTATGATCCGGTCACCCGGGTGGGTGGGATGATTCATTATATGCTGCCGCTGTCCAAAATATCGCCGGAGAAGGCCAGGGTTAAGCCCGCCATGTTCGCCGACACCGGGATCCCTTTCCTGCTTAAAAAAGCTTTTGCCGAGGGGGCGGCCAAAGACCGCCTGGTGGTCAAAGTCGCGGGCGGCTCGAAACTGATGGACCAGAACAAGATTTTCAATATCGGCGAGAGAAATTACCTGATTTTAAGAAAACTTCTCTGGAAAAACAATATCCTGATTGACGCCGAGGATGTTGGGGGCAACCTGTCACGAACCGTTCAACTGGAGATGAAAACCGGAAGGGTCACGGTTAAATCGCCAAAAGGAGTGATGGAATTATGAAAATCAGAGATCGCGTAATCTCCGGAATATCGTCGTTTAAGACCCTTCCTGCCATGGCTGAGAGACTGCTGGTTTTGATAAATAACCCGGATGCCGAGGCGGCAGAACTTACCAATGTTATCCAGCTGGACCCGGCGCTGACGGCCAATGTTCTCAAAGCGGCCAATTCGGCCTTTCTGGGTTTCCAGGAGCCGATCGATTCTATTGCCGAAGCCAGTTTCCGGATCGGGACCAAGTGGATTTACCAGCTGGCCTTATCCTCGCTCGTATATTCCAATCTTCGAACCCCGGCGCGGGGCTATGATATGACGGCCGAGGATTTCTGGAAACATTCCATTGCCGTGGCGGTGATGACCGACAACCTCTGTAAGCTCTTGAATATCAGAGACAACGGAGCCATATATACGGGCGGTCTGGTCCATGATATCGGCAAGCTGGTAATGCAGGAATCGGTTGAAGAATTTATCGATGAGATCGAAGAATTGGTCGATAAAAATAATATATCTTTCGAGGAAGCCGAGGAGCAGGTTATGGGCGTCGACCATACTGAAGCCGGGGCCATGCTGGCCGAACACTGGCATTTCCCCGAGAGAATCATGGAAATCATTCGGTGGCATCATCAGCCGGATCATACTGAACACAGCAATCCCGGGATCGATATTGTGCATGTCGCCGATGTAATTTGCTTGTTGGAAGGTTTCGGACTGGGTCGCGACGGTTTAAAATACCGGGCCAGTGAGCAGGCCATGGTCAGGCTGAAACTGACCAGTACGGTGGTTGAACAGGCCACCAGTCTGCTTCTGGAGTCGATCGAAAATGTTGAACATATATTTACGGGCCGGACCGCCGCCAGTCCGATAGGGAGGTGATAAATCTATGGCGTTTAATATCCTGATAGTGGATGATTCAAAAACCATCCGGGCCATGGTGGAAAAAACCCTGAGATTGACCAAAATCGAGATAAACCAGATTTTCCAGGCCGGTAACGGCAAGGAGGCGCTGGAATGTCTGCGAGAGAACTGGATTGATATTGTCCTCTCGGATCTGAATATGCCGGTCATGACCGGGATCGAACTGGTCGATGAAATGGCCAAAGACGGCCTTTTGACGGATATCCCGGTGGTGGTGATTTCCACCGACGGTTCCGCCACCCGGATCGATGAATTGAAAAAGAAGGGAATCAAAGAATATATCAGGAAACCCTTCACACCCGAAAGCATTAATGAAATGATTGAAAAAATAATGGGGGTTGCCAATGAGCAGACCAAAGCCCAATGAAACCCTTACCGAGGTCGTCTGCCGGGTTCTGGAACAAACCGCGTTTTTGTTTCCCGATGCCGCCGAGGATACCGGTGATAATGTGTTCGAGGAATACCAGCCGGTAATGGCCACCATCCGTTTCCACGGAAAGCATACCGGGGAAATGTCGATGATCGTACCATTCGAGCTATGCACGGAGCTGTCGGCCAATATGCTGGGGGAAGAAGTCGACGAAATCGATTCGAAAGAAAAAGTCCTCGATGCCTTTAAGGAAATTCTGAACATAATTACCGGGCAGATGCTGACGGAAATATATGGTGATCAGGCCATCTTTAATCTGTCACCCCCCGAAATCAAAGAGATCAGCGCGGAAGAAATTTCCGTTAGCGTTGGAAATCATGAATACTCAATATGTCGTTCCGATGATTATCCGATAATAACTATTTTAACGCAGACGAAGGCAGCAGATGAGTATCAAAGTATTGGTGGTTGACGACTCGGCCGTGGTGCGGAAGATTTTCAGCACCGAACTGGCCCGCGATCCGCAGATAGAAATAGTCGGTACCGCACCCGATCCTTATATTGCCCGGGACAAGATTGTCCATCTCAAGCCGGATGTCATCACCCTTGATGTCGAAATGCCCCGCATGGACGGGATCACTTTTCTCCGCAAGTTGATGAAATATTATCCTGTCCCGACCGTGGTGGTCTCATCGTTGACAGCCCGCGGGGGAGAACTGGCCATGGAAGCCCTGGAGGCCGGGGCGGTGGAAGTGATGTGCAAACCGGGAGCATCGTACACCGTGGGAGATATGTCGGTGGAACTGATCGAGAAGATTAAGGCCGCCGCGCATGTCCGTCTGACCAAGAGAGTCGATTCCCAGGAAAAACCAGTCAAGAAAAGCAAAAAATTATCTCTCAGTAAAACCACCAATAAAGTCATTGCCATCGGTTCCTCAACCGGCGGTACGATCGCCCTGGAAAGAATTTTAGGTATGATGCCGCGGAATTCGGCCGGTATTCTGATTGTCCAGCATATGCCGGAGAATTTTACCCGGTCTTTTGCGGAACGCCTCAACAAAACCTGTGAAATCGAAGTCAAAGAAGCCGTTAACGGCGATACCGTCATCCCGGGTCGGGCTTTGATTGCACCGGGCAATTTTCATATGCTCCTGGCGAGATCGGGCGCCCAGTATTATGTCCGGGTGAAAACCGGTCCGCTGGTCAACCGCCACCGGCCATCGGTAGGGGTCCTGTTCAAATCAATCGCCCAGTATGCCGGCGCCAATGCCGTTGGAGTGATTCTGACCGGTATGGGTAATGACGGGGCCGAGGGGATGCTGGAGATGAAAAACAACGGCGCATATACGATCGCCCAGGACGAGAAAACCTGTATTGTGTTCGGGATGCCCAAGGAAGCCATAAAACTGGGGGCTATCGATCAGGTGGAAGCGCTGGATAATATTCCCGCGCGTATCCTGGCTCATCTTTAAAGCTTCAATCTCCAATCAGCAGTTCAATCAGGATCTTTATCTGAATTTACTTCGATCGAAAATCACCCCGATTTCTTCTGACCTGGTTGCGGGGGACTCCTGCGGTTAATTTATCATGACCATTTTTATGGTTTTGAAAAAAGCCCCGGCATCAATTCGACAGAAATAAATACCGCCCGGCATCGGTTTCCCTGTCCTATCGGTCCCATCCCAGACGAGTTCATATTTTCCGGCCGTTGATATTCCATCGAATAATGTTACTATTTTCTGCCCGAGAACATTGTAGATCGTTATGGTCACGGCTGATGATCGTGGCAGCGAATACTCCATAGTGGTTCGAGGATTAAATGGATTTGGGTAGTTCTGTGACAATCCGGGGTATTCCGGAATCGAATATGCATCCTCGTCCTCAATCCGTGTCTGGATATCGAATTCGGTCCAGACGATACCATCCCACCGGCCCAGATGACTTCCGGACGTATCCCAGCCTGAGGCGACCAGGCAGTCTTTGTTTTCAGCGAGGTGATATTTGTATAGAAAGTCATCCTGCTGAGGATTATCCCAGAATGGCCGCCATTGTAATTCATCCCACAAGGCGATATTATTTACCTCGAATTCACCGGCCCGGGAGAATTTCCCGGAGGCGACCAGATGATTATCATAAGTCACCATGGAATAAATCCCCCCGATAGATGCGGAGTAAATGCCTTCACCAAGCGGTTCCCAGTTATCGCCGTCCCATGATGCCACCAGGCTTATCGAATCGGTCCCGAGGACATCGAAAAAACCGCCGACAATGAGTTTATTTCCGTAAACATGCATGGTATAGGGGCCGTTTTCACCATGGTAACTCAGGCCGTTCTGCAGGGGAAGCCAATTGGATCCATCCCACCGGGCGATGCCCTGGCACGACTGTCCATCGGCCTCATCGAATATTCCGCAGGCATATAGATCGCCGCCGAAGATTGCCAGATCATAGACCAGCGGATATGAATAAAACACGCCATCGAGATAATTCAATCCTGAGCCGAGTGACAAGAAATCAGCACCATCCCAGGCCAGGACTCCTCTGATGGTTTTTTCATCTATAAATCTGTGAACATTGCCCCCGATAATCAGCATATCTTCATATTCGCATATGGCCTTGACAAGACCATCAACATAAACGTTGTTCCAACCGGTTCCGTCCCATACCGAAAAATAAAACCATCCCCCGGCCACAAGATCGCCATTATAAAAACCAAGTTCTTCCACGCTATAGTCCAGGCCATTCCCTATTGGATTCCACTCAAAACCGTCCCGGACGGCGATATTTTTGGCGGCCATTGTCCCGATAGAATCAAAATCACCACCAATCACCAGATAATCACCGCAGGTAATAATAGAATATATTTCACCCTTTATCTCATTTGCCTCAGGAAATTCAATATCAGGAGTGGCGGAATAGGCGGTCTGGAAAATGATGGCTGTCCAGATGAAATAAATAATTCGGATTATGTTTTGATTCATGGCTCAAGGCTACAGGTTTTCAGGCACAATGGTTATCTGAATCTCCCGATTGATTATCCAGGCGATTCTTAATCGAATTATCTGCCATGTTTATTAAGAACAAACCGGTTCCGGTCCGTTTCTATAAAGATAATTAATCAAATACGTCATATCAAGAATATTAATCGCGCCATTGCCGTCGGCATCGCCGGCCTCAACCATCGCCGGAGGCGGGCCGTCGCGATAGAGGTAGGCTATTAAAAAAGTAACATCGAGAATATTGACCTGATCACTGCCATTAACATCGCCGCATATATACTCGCAGGCGTCTCCGGTTCCGTCCCCATCACTGTCAATCTGGTCCGGGTTTGAATAAGACGGACAATTATCACAGATATCCCCGATTTCATCGCCATCCCGGTCTTGTTGATCAGGATTGCTTATTTCCGGGCAATTGTCGGCCTGGTCATGAATACCGTCGTCATCCCGGTCAACCATTATATCTGCATAAAGACGGTCCCCGATTATTGAATCGACTGTGACCGATATCCCGGTAGGTCCGTAATATCCATCGCTTGAGGGAAAAGTATGCGGTGTGAACGATTTCTGGCCGGGAACATCATCCTTAAAAAGGGCCGACTTACGGGTTTCGTAAGGATACCACCAGCGGGCGCTGTCGGTGACATGGCCTTCCGGATTAAATTCGACCGGGTACTCAGGATTATAGCCGGCATCCATAACCGCCACGGTGTAATGCGAATACAGCGGGGTACCATAATTGAGCCGCCACCAGTTGGTCGGTAGGGAATCATGGACATGGGTAATAAGGAGGCCGCGGTCGAGGGAATCGGCTCCAAAGGCCAGGTATGGCCGGAAGAAGACACTGAAATCGGAATCCAGTTTGTCAAACTTACCACTTGACCGGGGATTCCGATATTCCAGAAGGAAATATTCTCCCTCGGCGGCATCAATCGGAATCATATATAGAGAACTGTCGTCATTCATTTCAATACCTCTGACCGGCAAACCGTGATAACAGGAACCGGTCAGTTCGATCGGGGTGATCCATCCCATGACTTTTTTGCACCACCCGATCAGATGCGGCGGCAGGAATTTTTTAATTGACAGGATCCCGTAACCGCCATGACCCATCAGGCACCAATCCATGACCGGATGGTCGTTGATATCGCCGGGAATCGAGAAATTGGCCGTATCGAGGCGGTTATCGTAATCATATAGGTCGGGTAATCCGATCTGATGAGCCAGTTCATGGGCGGTCACCGAGATGGAATTGAAAATACTCAGGCCGGTGAATTCCAGCGGATTTTCGGGATTGCGAAGCGGGAACGTTTCCGGCGAAGTCGCCCAGTGCATAATCCCCACTCCATCCATCGGTCCAACCCCGTAACCGGGGCCGTAAATGACGGCGTAGGACCAGATATCGTTGTCATCGCCGCTGTCTTCCATACCATTGCCGGCACGGATAATCATAACGGCGTCAACCTGACCATCACCGTTGCCATCGTATTGTGAATAATCAATGACCGGATTCAATTGCCACAGGACGGCCTCGAAATGATTCAGGCCGAACGGTAACAGGTAGGGACCGTAGTCGTACCAGTCGATGACATCGCCGGTGATTTCCAGGTTTCCGTAAGAAACCTCGTGATAATAATCGGCTATCGAGCTGCCGGGAAAGTAATTCCTGGAAAAAAAAAGGCTGTCGAAAGTCTCACGGCTGTATGTACCGAGTCGGTCGGACCATTCCAGAAGAATAACCAGCAGACGCAAGGTGTCGCCGTCGAATCGAAAGGGCATGGTCGAGATTAATCCGGGAGAGAGTTTTGGGAAATCATCACCTAGTTGAATCGGAAACAGGCTGTCCGGCATATCCAGGACCACAGCCGGAGTAATATCTACTTCGGCCGGTTGGGACGGCGATATCGCAATGGCCAGCGCCAGGAATGTTGCCCCGAAGACCGAATACATGATTGCCCTGCCAGGGTTGACAGCCACTTCCATTACGGGGACTGCGGCCGATATTATAGTTGCATAAAATGTGACAGCCGATTAAAAGTCACCATCAGCAACAAATCGTTTACAATTTTTCTGACAACAAGAGAATGACCGGATTTGTGAGTTCAAGCCAGGTTATGACTTTCCGGTGCCTTTATAATACCAAATAAATATAGCTAAAAATGTCTCTGTTGTCAAGGCTATTATGAGAACGGTTTTTCTGCTGTGACGGGGCAAAAAGAAAGGGACAGCCGGCGGCTGTCCCCTGAATGGACAAAGACTTAATCCAATTTCAGCAAACCGGGGCCGGACCACTCTTGTACAGGTAATTGATCAGGTAAGTAGCATCAAGAATATTGATACTGCCGCTGCCATTGGCATCGCCCGATATCTCCGGGTCGGGAGGCGGCCCGCTCTTATACAGGTAATTAATCAGATAGGTCACATCAAGAATATTGACTCCGCCGCTATGGTTGACATCGCCACAGATATAATCGCAGATATCGCCGACATTATCGCCATCGGTGTCGGCCTGATCGGGATTATAATCTACCGGGCAGTTGTCGCAGACATCACCATAGGTGTCGGCATCATTATCGGCCTGATCCGGGTTTGAGACGTTGGGGCAGTTATCGCAGGCATCCCCATATTCATCGTCGTCATTATTGGTCTGATCAGGATTATATTCTTCGGTGCAATTATCGCAGGTATCACCCCGGAAGTCATTATCCGTATCAGCCTGAAGGGGGTTTGGAACATCGGGGCAATTATCGCAGGTATCCCCGAGGCCGTCTTCATCGGTATCGGTCTGGAGGCTGTTGGCCAGGGTGGGGCAGTTATCGACATCACCGCAGATACCATCGCCATCGTAATCGTTGTAAGGATCATTGGGGCAGGCATCGCAGGCATCCCCGAGACCGTCATAGTCGCTGTCAAGCTGATCGGAATTGGCAATTCCCGGGCAATTATCCGGTTTGCAGGTGTTTTCCGGATGACCGGGATCGCCGAAACCGTCACCATCACTATCGGTACAGGCATCGCAGACGTCCAGAATATAGTTACCATCAAGATCAAGGGCCGATCCCGGTTTGAAGGCCAATCCGCCCGGGGCTGGAAGGTCATTGTCGCCGCGAACCATCGAGCGTAAAAAGACCCCGTCAGGATAACGATACTCATAGATCCGGGTTGGCGAGGCAGTCCTGGAGACATAGATATTACCATTGGGTGCCGTAATTAAACCAAAGGGATTGCCGGCACTGGCGGCATAATTGAAAACCCCCAGAAAATCGCCCGTGGAAGCGTCGTATTTCAAAATCTTATGATTGCTGTAGCTGGCAACCAGCAGGACGCCATCATCGGTGAACAACAGACCACGGGGAAAACTCAAATCGCCATTACCGGCCGGGACAAATTCCCCGATAAAAGAACCATCGCTACCCGAAAATTGAAGGATTTTGCTGTTGTTGCTGGCTACATATAAATCGTCATCGGGGCCGAATGCAAGTCCGTACGGTTTACTCAAGGTGCCCGAACCGGGGGTGACAAAGGTGTCGATAAAGGCTCCCGTGGTTCCATCATACCGCAGAACGCAATCATTGGACCAGCTGGTGACAAAGAGGTTACTGTTGGGGCCAAACCGGAGAAACATCGGCATATCCAATCCGCCGCTACCGCCGGTAACAAAAGTCGAGACTATTCCGCTACCGACATCGATTCGAGCGATCAGGTTGGCGCCGGTACTGGTGACATACAGCATACCATCGGGGCCGAAAACGCAATCGGATGCGAAATTGATCTGGCCGCTTCCCAGGAGTTGATAAGGCAGTCCGCTGTTATGGACGTATTCATGAACATAACCGGCACCGTCGGCGACAAAAAGGTCAAACTCTCGATCCATCTCAAGCCAGTCGGTGATATCGTTGCCGTTACAATCCTGGCAGATATCCGGGACCCCGTTGTTATCCCAATCGGTTTTGGTGCTGTCGGCAATTTCCTTGAAATCGGCTATGCCGTTATTATCGCAGTCGGGATCACAAACATCGGGAATGCAGTTGCCATTCTCATCCCTGCTCGGGTGATAATACGTTTCCAGTTCATCCGGCTGGCTGTTGCCGTTACAGTCGTCCTCACACATATCGGGAGTGCCGTTGTAATTGACATCGGCCATGCCCCCGGCGATATCGACATCATCCAGAATGCCGTTGTTATTGCAATCCTCGCATTCATCGGGAATACCATCGCTGTTGACATCCTGACTTACACCGATGGCAATATCGTAGTCATCGTCATAGCCGTTATTGTTGCAGTCGAACCAGTGGCAGCCTCCCCAGACAACCATATCCTCCATAATTCCCTGAATGTCCCGGTGAAATCTCAAATCCACATTTCCGACCCCGCCGGGATGAGTCTGGCAATAACTCATGATTGTCCCGCGGCTGGGGATACCGTTACCGCAGTCATCAATAGTCGGGTCAAACCATTCCGCGTCATGAGTATGTGGAGCCCCGAAATTATGACCCATCTCATGCGCCATGACTTTAATATCCCAGTTGTAAACATCGCATAAGGGAACGGGATACGGGAAACTGCCGGTAATGCAACTAATGATCGAGTAAGAATAATCGCTACAGGTATAAACTCGATAGGCCACGCCGCCGTAATCAAGATCGGTCCGGGCACTGACCATCTGAATAATATGGTAATTTTCCGGATCGAGATTACTCATCCAGTACTGACGGAATCCGGCTATGTCATCGGCGCTGAACGGTTCGCCCCCATCAGGCCAAAGGCGGAGAAACGATACCATCAGCTTAACATCGACATCGCGAATATAGATGTCGCTGACGGCGCCGAGCATCTGGATAATGTAACACTGGGCGGCGGTGATATCGGGAAAGAGGTTGACATAAGTCTGATCACCCTCAAAAGCAACTTCGGCCACATAGGGACCGGCAATGGTGTCGGTATAGAATTTAGCTCCCCGCAAATCCGGCATTTCCAGACCGGGATCGATAACTTTGCAGAATTCCTCGAAATCCGGTGTCCCGCCGGTGGAGGTTGATTGAAACACGGTCAGCCGGGAATCAGCGCTTTTACCCACGTCCCGGGCCGGTTGAGAGATGTAATACAATTCACCGTTACCCATTTCAATATAACCATTACCGGAACCCTGACCGGTGAAAGCCAGATAAACATGGGAATGCGGCTGATCAATCACCTCACCGCGATATATTATCACTTCCGGCCGGGTAAGGGAGGGCTGGTTACCGACAAAAAATTTGGCGTGGGGGGTGATAATAGCGGTTCTTTCCAGTTCCAGAACGACTCTTTTCTCGAAACTCAAGGGGAAGTCCATAAAAATGTTCTTCGGGGCTGTTTCCAGTGTCTGATAGGCGGCACGTGAAAAGGGAATCTTTATCCCCATTTGTTCCGGTCCGGCCGATATGTAATCGAACAGGCGGATGATTCCGTTCGAAGATCCGACCGCCTGCCCTGTCAAAGACAGGAAAAGGACGGCCATTAGAAGAATCAAAAATCTTGATCGCTGAAAGCGCATTATGGAGTAATACATGGTTCCTCCCGACGGTTGGCAGGTAAAAAACAGCCCGTGTTAATAAAGTTTTATAAAGATGCCAAAAATATTAATCTGTGCCATTAACGCTACCGCTTTTTCAAAGAAGGTTTCCAGGCGGAGAAACCGTGAAGCAAACGGCATTGATTATTGCCATTATATTAATAAATATATGAACAAAATACCGTTTTTCCAAGCGAAATATGCAGTTATATCTGTTTGACCGATATGCTTTTATTACCCCTGCCGCAGGTCGGGACGCATCCGGAGTGGCGGGAATATTTTGACCACTCCGGTTGCGGAATGATCGGGGATTATATATATTGAAAATCCAAATCAGGCCGGGAATAATTTGAAATTTATAAACATGGAGTTTATTATGATTAAAAAAGTCGGAATTGTTGGTTGCGGGCAGATGGGTTCCGGGATCGCTCAAATTACCGCTGAGGCCGGTTACGAAGTCATCAGCAATGAAATGAGCGAGGAATTGATCCAGAAGGGTATCCGGAGGATTACCGGTTTTCTTGATCGGGCCATAGAAAAATCAAAAATAAACAAGGAAACCAAGGATAAGGTCCTGGGGATGATCCGGGGAACGACCGAATTTTCGGATTTGAAAGACTGCGATCTGGTAATCGAGGCGGCTACCGAGGATATGGTTACCAAGAAAGAGATATTCGCAGAACTGGATAAGATATGTAAACCGGAAGCCATTTTCGCCTCAAATACGTCGTCTTTGCCGATCGGGGATCTGGCTTCGGTCACCAAACGCCGCGAGTGTTTTGTCGGCCTTCACTTTTTTAACCCGGTTCCGGTGATGAAACTGGTCGAAGTCGTCAGGACTTTGGATACTTCCGGGGAAACCTTCAGAGTTGCCAGAGAATTCGCCGAATCGGTCGGCAAGACGGTGGTCGTGGCCAAAGATTCGCCGGGCTTTATTGTCAATGTTCTTCTGGTCCCGTACCTTCTGGATGCCATGCGCCAGTATGAACGGGGACTGGCCAGCCGGGATGATATCGATAACGGGATGAAGCTCGGATGCGGTCACCCGATGGGGCCTTTGACGCTGAGTGATTTTATCGGTCTGGACACGATGCTGAATATTGCCGATATCATGTTCGCCGAATATAAAGACGATCATTATGCCGCACCGCCGATTTTAAGACGGATGGTTCAGGCGGGTTATCTGGGCAAGAAAACCGGTCGCGGCTTTTACGATTACAGCAAATAGGATTGCGAGGTAAAAAATGGATTACAGGAATATTATTGTTACCAGAGAAGACAATATTGCCGTGATAACCATCAACCGTGAAAAAGCTCTCAATGCCCTCAATGACGAGACCATTGCCGAATTGCAGGATTTCTTCCGTCATTCCTGGACAGATGATTCCCTGGCGGCAGTTATTATCACCGGGGCGGGCAAAGCCTTTATCGCCGGGGCGGATATTTCCGAACTGGCCCGATGCGATGTCAGTGCCGGGGTGAAAAAATCGATGCTGGGTCTGTATCTTATGCAGAGTATCGAAAATTTCCCGCATCCGGTTATCGCGGCGATCAACGGTTTTGCTCTCGGGGGCGGTTGTGAACTGGCCATGGCCTGCGATATTCGCTTGGCCTCGGAAAAAGCAAAATTCGGCCAGCCCGAGGTGAATCTCGGTCTTATCCCGGGATATGGCGGGACCCAGCGGCTGGCCCGACTGGTCGGACGCGGCAAAGCCAAGCAGTTGATTTTCACCGGCGAGATGATCGGCGCCGAAGAAGCCTATCGGATCGGACTGGTTGATGAAATCTATCCTCCCGATGAATTGATGGATAAAGCCAGGGTCATGGCTAAACTGATTGCTTCCAAAGCCCCGGTGGCGATCACGACCGCCAAGGAATGTATCAACCGCGGACTGGATATCAACCTCGGGGCCGGATGTGATTTCGAAAAAACCAGTTTCGGGACTACTTTCGGAACCTCGGATGCCAAAGAGGGGATGGCGGCCTTTCTTGAAAAACGGAAGGCGGAATTCAAGGGAAAATGATTGTATCGTAAAATACTGGAGATTTATCTCCGTTTAATTTGGGGGCGGTTGATTCGTCATCCGCTCTTTTTTTGTCTATCGTATAAACAGGTTGTATTTATCGGCGGATTTCCTTGACAAACGAGGATAGAACGGTATATTTAATTATTAATCGAATAAGGCAATCAAACCGGTCCGGAATTTTAAGACAGTCCAGTTCAATTATTAAACAGCCCGATCCGGAAGTATTTGCGCCCCGGGTACATTTGTAACATTTATTTACCAAGGAGGTAGTCATGAGACTCGCAATTTTAATACTGTCGTTTTTATTGCTGGCGACCGCCCCGGGTTATTCTCAGCAGTTGAACGGTGATGTGAACTGCAGCGGAGGAGTCAATATCCTCGATGTCACCTATACCATCAATTACCTGTATAAAAGCGGTCCGGCTCCCTGTGCCTTTCTGTCCCCGGGGGTATCCTATACCCATATCGATGATATTACGATCGATGTCGGTTACAGCTACAGCACTCTGTGCGGAGTGTCCATAACCGCTCCCGATGACGGTTTTGTCAGCCTGGATTTTTCGCTTTATATCGGCGGTGAGGTTTACTGCCTTCAATATGCCGTCGGAACGATGAGGGATAAAAGCGCCTGGACCGAAATTACGGCTTTCTCGACCAATACCCCGATGTCATGGCACCAGATATTTCCGATCGATTCCGGTTTGAATTACTATACCCTGGCCGTGCGAGGCTGTTTGCGTGACGGCGATGAAGAGAAATCCGATGTCGATTTCTATAATGTTAATTTATCGGCGACCTATTATCCGGACTATCTTGGCCCCAGAAAAGAGTAGTCTGTTTGGCCAAGTGGCCGATCAGATTTCGAATTCGGATTAAATTATCGGCGCCGAATAAAGGGTTGTCCAAATCCAAGGGATCGTCTATTTTTCGGTTATGAGGATCGGTGCCATAATATTCTGGTTACTCGTTTTTTTTGTCACAGGGTCCGGATATCTATTATATGTAACCGATTCAGATCTGGTTCGGGAAATCGAGTCGATAGATAATATATCTCTGGATAATGCCCGGCTGATTAAAATTCGGAACACTGCTTTTAAGTTGCCTTATGCTTCGGTGATGTTT
This sequence comes from Candidatus Zixiibacteriota bacterium, assembly GCA_016933955.1. Lineage (NCBI taxonomy): Bacteria > Pseudomonadati > Candidatus Zixiibacteriota > Candidatus Zixiibacteriota bacterium. Next base: position 173,787 of record JAFGTT010000032.1, on the reverse strand, counting down.
TATAAGGGCGATCTGTACCTGGTTGAGAATGCCGCAAATAATGCTTCGATAGCCTTTTTTACCGGCACGGGGATGATATCATATATCCCGCCCGATGAAATCGAGACTCAACAGATAAAAAGATTCTATGGTAGTGAAACGCTGACCTGGTCGTTTGATCAGGCCTATTTTGCCATGCCGGTTGGAGGAGATATCATCGCCTCATATTGTGAAGAAGGCGTACCGGCTGATCCTTCTTATCAGGTTAAAACCGATTACGAGAGAATAAAAAATATCCCCGATAAGGATTTTCGCTACAACCTGCCGTTTCATCTTCTCAAGGCCGAAAGCGAGGGGCAAAGCGATTACCTGTATGCCGATTTTCTCCGCGATAAATATCACCATACGGTATACGTTCGCGATCCATACGCGCGGGAGCCGGTTTCGCTTTACGAAATAAGCCCCGAATTTAAGACCCCCCAAATGGTATCATCAGTTGCTATCGGTTTGTCTGAAAACGATTTCGGCTATGAAGAATTCGATTTGTACCGCTATGAAATTGATCTTGATATCTCCACTTTCTCCCGTTCGGATATCAGGTGTACGATGTATCTGAGAGTTCTCCGAGACAGCCTGAAGGATATCTCATTATCTCTTGCGCCTGAATATGAAATCGATTCGATTGGCGGCGAGGTGATCGGATATATTAAAGAGAAAGACCGACCGGAGTTGCTCCTGGAATTGGTGGATTATAAATATTTCGGGGATACCGTCAAAATTATGGTCTATTACCGCACCAACCTCTTTTATCATTACCCGGATTACGGGGTGATTCAGGATAACCTGGTCCGGTGGTATCCCTACCATGGTTTTCGTCAGCTATCCGATTACATTGTCAATTACACTATCGACAAGGGGTATGATTTTATTTCGGTGGGTCGGAAGACGGCCGATTCGATCATATCCGACCGGCGGATATTACAATTTCAAAGCGAACGTCCAATTGCCTATGTAACTTTTAACTACGGTTTGTTTGATACGGTTCAAATTCGAGCCGATGCGCCCCCGATAACCCTGTATTTTCTGGAAAGACGGCATAACCCCGGATTGTTCGGGCATCCTGCGGTCAGGCGGGTCGCCGAAGATGTCGGCGGGGCCTTTGACCTGTTCAATCGAATTTATACGCCTTATTCTTTTGACCGTCTGGATGCGGCGGCCATGGCGGTCGAATACGGCCAGGGTTCGCCCGGATTGGTACATTTATCGGAGGCGACTTTTGAAAGAAATCGGAAGGGATTAGATGATAAATTCCGGGCTCATGAAGTGGCTCACCAATGGTGGGGGCACATGGTCAACCCGGCTACCTATCATGATATCTGGTTGTCGGAGGGACTGGCCGAGTTTTCCGCGGCATGGTACGTGATAAATAAACAGAATGACAGTGCCGTGTTTAAAGATATCCTGAAAAGATGGAAAAATGATATTGTCAAAAGCGGTTTATTGAACGGCAAAAGATCTGATGGCTACCGCGCCGGAGCCATCACCCTGGGTGGACGGTTGAGATCGGAAAAATCGCCGGGTGCATATGAGGCGGTGGTTTATTACAAGGCGGCCTATGTTATCAATATGCTGCGATTCGAATTGTATTTGGCCACCGGTGATAATCGGGCGTTTTTTGAGATGCTGTCGGAATTTTGCAAACGATATTCCGGCAGGATGACCTCGACGGCCGACTTTATCGAAAGCATCAGAAATTATCTAGGTGAGCGGGCGGATTTGTTCTTCCGGCAGTGGCTTTTTGACTGGCGAGTTCCCAAAATCGGGCATAGTTATAATAAAACCGACCACGGGGCGGTGGAATTGGTGATTGATGTGTCCGAAAGTGCCGATTATTTCGAGACTCCCTATCCGGTGACTATCAGGTTGGAAGATAATGGCAGGGTGAATCGAGTTTATTGGATTAGACCGGGTGTCAACCGCTTTGTCTTTACTTCAGATGACAAGGCCGGGATCAAGTCAGTGGAATTTAACCCCGATCATGAAATTCTGGAACAATAAGTGATTGCCATTGTGGCCGGAATAGTACAGTTTACACGGGCTAACTTCAAGCTGTTCAATCTATTTTGTTCCGGCCGAAAAAAAATTAAGGGTCTTTTTTTTTGCTCTTTTTTAAGGCGTATAAATTTGTTACAATGACAACGCCCCTGTGGTGAGTGACATTTTGATGAAATGATGATGATATGAAGTTTGCCGGTTTTGTACATTTACATACCCATAGCCAGTATTCCTTGCTTGACGGCGCCTGCAAGCTCGATCCTCTGATCGAACTGGCCCGGGAATATAAAATGCCCGCCCTGGCTGTGACCGATCATGGTAACCTGTTTGGGGCCGCGGAGTTCTATAAAAAAGCTACCAAGTCCGGAATTAAACCGATAATCGGTATTGAAACTTATGTGGCGGGTGGCTCGCGGTTTGATAAAAAACCTTCCAGTAAGTATCCCGACGGTGGATTCCACCTGGTGCTTCTGGCCCGCAACCAGACCGGGTATAAGAATCTGATCAAGCTATCATCGGCCGGTTTTCTTGAGGGGTTTTATCACCGGCCCCGGATTGACAAAGAGCTTCTCCGACAGCATGCCGAGGGATTGATTGCCCTGTCGGCCTGTTTGAAAGGCGAGGTCAACTGGCATCTGCTTCGCGGCGATGCCGAGAAAGCTATCGCCGCCGCGAGGGAACTTCAGGATATTTTCGGTAGTGAGAATTTCTATCTTGAGATTCAAAACCACGGACTGGAAAAAGAAGAACTCCTGCTTCCCATGATAAATACCATCCACCGCGAAACCGGTATTCCTCTGGTGGCGACCAATGATTGCCATTATCTTTACAGGGAGGACTGGGAGGCTCATGATGCCCTGATCTGTATCCAGACCGGCAAGCTGGTATCCGATGAGGACCGGATGCGTTACAATACCGATCAGATATATTTCAAATCGGCGGAGGAAATGTATGAGGTGTTCGCCGATTATCCCGAGGCCTTAGAAAATACCATCAAAATAGCTGAGCGTTGTAATCTCGAGATGGAAATGGGTAAACTGCATTTACCGGCTTTCCCGATCCCGGAAGCGTTTGCCAATCCCGATGATTATCTTCGTCATCTGGCCGAGGATGGATTGCAGGAGCGTTATCCGAAAATTACCGAAGAACTTCGCAAACGTCTTGATTATGAACTGGATATAATCAGGCAGATGGGTTATGCCGGGTATTTTTTAATTGTTAAGGATTTTATCGATTATGCCCGCTCGGTCGATGTCCCGGTTGGCCCGGGACGGGGATCGGCGGCCGGTTCGCTGGTTTCATACTGCCTTAAAATCACCAATATCGATCCGATCAAGTATTCTCTGTTGTTCGAGCGATTCCTGAATCCGGAACGAATTTCTATGCCGGATATCGATATTGATTTCGCCGACCGCGGCCGGGAAAGAATAATCGATTATGTCGTTCGCAAATATCACAAGGAAAATGTCTGCCAGATAATTACTTTCGGCACCATGGCGGCGCGCGGGGTGGTGCGGGATGTCGGTCGGGTGCTGGGCATGCCGTATTCCGAAGTCGATCGTATCGCCAAGATGATTCCGTTCGCAGTCAAGATGACTCTGGATCAGGCTCTGAAAGACAATCCCGATTTGAAAGAGCTCTATGAGCGTGACGTCCGGGTAAAAAAACTGGTGGATTTATCGCGGACGCTGGAAGGTTTGGCCCGCCATGCCTCGACCCATGCCGCCGGTGTGGTTATCGCCCCGTCAAACCTGACCGATTATATCCCTTTGTTCAAGGGGGCCAAGGACGAAATAACGACTCAGTTCGATATGAAGATGACCGAGGAAATCGGTCTTTTGAAGATGGATTTTCTGGGGCTGAGAACCCTGACCGTGATTAAAGACTGCTTGACCATGATCGAGCAGAATCATGAAAGGAAAATCGATATCGACGCCATCGACCTGACCGATAAGAAGGTTTACAAGCTTTTCTCGCGGGGTGATACGATTGGTATTTTCCAATTTGAGTCGAGCGGTATGAGGGATTATCTACGGCGATTGCATCCCGACAACCTGACCGACCTGATTGCCATGAATGCACTTTACCGGCCGGGTCCACTCGATTCGGGCATGATCGACATTTATATCAAGTGCAAGAATGGCGAAAAACAGGTTGCCTACGAGCATCCCAAACTGGAGAAAATTCTGAAAGACACCTATGGTGTAATTGTCTTCCAGGAGCAGGTGCTTCAGATCGCCAATTCCCTGGCGGGATATTCTCTGGGCAAGGCCGATATTTTACGCAAGGCAATGGGCAAGAAGGTGGCCGAGCTTATGGCCGAGCAGAAAAAGGAATTTCTGGCCGGGTGCGAGAGACAGAAGGTCGATTCTAAAATAGCCCAGTCGGTTTTTGACCAGATTGAAACCTTTGCCCGTTACGGGTTCAACAAGGCCCATTCGACCGGTTACGCCTATATCGCTTATCAATGTGGTTATCTGAAGGTGCATTACCCGCTGGAATTTATGGCGGCCAATATGACCTCGGAAATGGATTCGAGTGATCGCATTTATACCCTGATGGAAGAATGCCGACGGATGAATATAACCGTTCTGCCGCCCGATGTGAATGAGTCGGATAAAGGTTTCAGCGTCAGGGATAAAAAGATTCGCTTCGGCCTGCTGGCCGTCAAGAATGTCGGGGAGGGAGCGGTCGAAGCTATTATCGAGGCCCGGCAAAAGGGCGGCCGATTCACCGGTTTCGCCGAATTTATCAGCCGGGTGAACCTGAAAAATCTCAATCGTCGGGTGGTGGAATCACTGGTCGCTGCCGGAGCGCTGGATTCCATCCCGGGCAACCGCGCCCAGAAAACGGAGATTGTCGAACAGATGCTGGAATTCGGCCAGAAAGTTCATGCTTCGGCGCACACCGCCGATCTTTTCGCCTCATCCGGAACCCGGATCGAACGCAAAGAGCCGGAACTGCCCGAGCAACCGGAATGGTCCTTGTCCAAACGTCTGTCGCGGGAGAAAGAAATCCTCGGATTCTATGTGTCGGGACATCCGCTTGACCGCTTTCGCTCGGAACTGACGGCTTTCGGGTCGGCCGATACGGCCAGAATCGGCGAGGTTAAGGATGGCCGCGAGGTTCTGATGGGCGGGATTATTTCCTCGGTCAAACTGATGAATGACAAACGCGGCAACCGGATGGCTTTTGTCACACTCGAGGATTTCAAGGGCACTATCGAGATGATTATCTTCTCCGACTGCTATGAAAAGGGTAAGGAATATATAATCGAGGACGGGATTGTGATGGTCACGGGACGGGTCTCGACTCGCGAGGGACAGGACCCCAAAGTCATTGTCAATGATCTTTTCCCGCTGGATTCGCTCTCGGAGCGTTTTGACTGCCAACTGGTTATCAGGTTGGAAGAAAACACGCCGGAGCGCAAGTTGATTGCCATCCAGAATGCTCTTGATAAAGAGCACGGTAAAACACCGGTCATTCTGGCGGCTCGCCGCAACGGTGATGAATATCTGATCCGATCCCGGAGATTTTCGGTTTCCCCGACCGATAAGTTGATGCTTAAACTCAAAGAACTGGTGGGGGAATCGGCCGTGTTCCTCCAGCCCCCGAAAAAATAAAAAGAAACTTTTTTTGTTCACTTTTTGTTTATATTGAAATGTATTATAAATAATAATATCTGCTGTTTGTCGATAAGGCGGTTTACATGAAAAGACTGATGATGGCGACTATGACTCTGGTGCTGGCCTTTTCCCTGGTTTCGGCCCAGGAGAAAGCCAAGGTCGAAGAGAAAGGCGAAAGGGAAAAAAGCGAAAAAGCAACGGAAATCAAATGGGTCAGATACGATGAAGGTTTAAAGCAGGCCCGGGCCGAAAGCCATCATGTTTTAATAAATTTTACCACCTCCTGGTGCGGCTGGTGCAAGAAGATGAACAAAACAACTTTTATGGAGCCGGAAGTGGTCGATATCATCAGCAAAAAATTTGTGGCTGTTAAGGTCGATGGTGATTCCAAAGAAATTCTTGATGTCGATGGCTATAAAATTGCCGAGCGGGATCTGGCCCGATCCGAGTATCGGGTAACCGGGTATCCGGCTTATTGGTTTTTAAAGCCGAACGGTGAAAAACTGGGGGTTCTGCCGGGGTATCAGGATGCCGACCGGTTTATGGAAGTACTCTTTTATATGAGCGAAAATCTCTACGATAAAATGACGTTTGAAGAATATATGAAAAGCGGCGGGCGGAAAGCCCATGGAAAAAGTTGATACGGAGGATTGATGAAAAAAGATTTTCTTGTGGTTCTTGGCTTTATGTTTCTGGCGGCCATTATGATTTCCTGTTCGTCATCCGATACCAAAACCGGGTCGGGGAATTCGACCGTCGCGGATTTCACCACGACCGATATAGAGGGAAACAGCCATAGTATCAGTGAATTTATAGGCCGCAAGCCGGTTATAATCAATTTCTGGGGAACCTGGTGTCCGCCCTGTAAAAGAGAGATGCCCGATCTTAAAAGAATTTATGACGAATACAAAGGCCGGGGTCTGGAAATTGTCGGGCTGGCGGTCAATGATACTCCCGAGAAGGTTAAGGCTTTTGCCGGGCAGTATGGTACCGATTGGATGATGCTGATGTCGACGAAGGAGGCGATGCTGGCTTTCGGTCTCGGTTCCGCAATACCGGTAACCATATTCTATGACAAAGACGGGAAGGAACAGGGACGATATACCGGGGCGCGGGGCTATGAAGACTTTAAAATTATGGTGGAAAAGATGATCTAATTTTTTCTATAAGATTCTTCGGGGCGGCTTCATTCTTTTAAAGCCGCCTTTTCTATTTTTATTTCATAGTTCACTGAAAATCCGGTAAACCCCGGAGAAGTCATCATTCTCCCAGCCCTTCGAAAATGTCATCCCGAAGATTTCTTTAACCACGGTAGCGGTCAAAAGCGGCCGGTGGAGTTCACGGGCCAAATCCTGGAGATAGTGCAGGTCTTTGTAAATCATGGCCGAGGAGAAATGGTTGCTGAAATCCTCGCGGGATAACTTATCGCGTTTGGCATTGAGAACCATCGAATCCCCGCCGCCTCTGGAAAGGATGTCGAGGATCATGTCTTTTTCCATTCCGGCCGATTCTCCCAGACTAACCGCTTCGGCCAGGACCGCCATGAAAGTCCCCAGGGTGAGATTATTGATTATTTTCATCTTGGAAGCCAGGGCACGCTCTTTTAAATAGAAAAGATTTTTCCCGAATGTCTCTATCAGCGACCGGGCTTTATTATAAGAGGTTTCATCACCGCTGATCAGAACCGTCAGGAGGCCCTTCGAGGCCGGGACAACCGACCCGAGAACCGGCGCTTCAAGATAATTTGCCCCCACGGCGTCCAGAGTATCATAAAACGATCCTACCCAGCCGAAATGGTTGGTGGTCGTATCGACCACGATTTTGCCCGGGGAAGCCCCGGCGGCCAGGCCGGTTTCACCATTTATGATGCTGCAGACGGCAGTACTGTCGGTCAGATTTAGAAAAATCAGATCGGTTTTTGAAATCAGGTCGGCCGGTGATTCGGCGATTGGAACTCTCATTTCTTCGCATTTTTCCCTGGTACGGTTCCAAACTACCAGCTCGACACCTTCCGATTGCATCCTTCGGGCAATGGTTTTACCCAGGGTTCCCAATCCGATAAATCCGACTTTCATTATAAAATTCTCCCTGAATTCGATGTGTTTTCTTGCGGAATTTGCTGTAACAAAATTATTTCTTCGGCGATTTGAATAATAGCCGATATTGGATTGGCCAATGTGGCAACCCGGTCAAGTCAATCATCAGCCGTGCTCCTCTTGGAAAAATAGTGAATCGCGGGATCATGAATATAACCGGCTTTGGTAAAGGCCGCCATCGATGGAGTATTATATTCCTCGATCAGGCAGGCGATGACTTTAATTCCCTGTTCATGCAGGTAATTTTCGACCTCGGCAATCAATTGCCCGGCCAATCCCCGCCCGCGATAATCGGGATCGATAGCCAGACGATTGAGCCAGCCTTTACGTCCGTCGGTAGTGCCGATAATCGAACCGATCAGCCGGGAACCGTCGAACATCCCCAGGATGCAGGTTTCCATGCGTTTGAATTCCCTTTCCATGGCGGTTTTTGAATCGCGCCCGTGAGGGTGATGGGTCAGCCCGCTGTCACTCCAGAGACGGATCAGGATATCATAGTCGGTGGCATCAAGATGGCGAATGAGGTGCTCCATATTTTTCCTCCAGGATGGATTGCAGTCTTTTCAATGATGTTTCGGTGGAAAAAGGTTTGTCGGACCAGTGCTCACAACCGGTGAAGTTGAGGAAGACACCGCGGGCCGGTATGCCGACTTCTTTGGCCGAGCGCATGCCCGAAGCCATGGTCAAAAGGCAGGATATGCCGATAACACCCAGATCGGGTTTGACTTTTTTAATCTTTCCGAGTTGCTCTTCGAGCTCCCGCTTTGAGAAATACCCCTCAATATGATAACGGTCGGCAATCTGCATTATCTGGTTGATCATGCACTTAGGGGTACACCGGGTGCATATTTTTCCGAAACGGGTCTTTTTCTTTTTGCATCGGTCCAGAAGCAGAGACATGCAATCAGGCAAAATCAGGACGGTATCTTTGGCCCGATTGAAAGCTTCACGGTTAGCCTGATCGAAAATCTGAAAATAAAGAGCTTCTATCAAATAGAATGGTTTGGGGGTGATACGGAAAGAGCGGTCGCTCCTTGCCGAATCATCATCGACAGCCCAGCAATAAAAGGAATCGATATTTCGAAATTCATCTGAAAACTGGTCATAGCCATCGTTAATAATCCTGCGGGTAAAACAGTCCAGTTTTTCATAAAAATCATCACCCAGCCGGAAGGTTATGGTCGGTTTTTCATTCATCAAGACAATATACAATGTTCAGCGATGAATTTCCACGGCGGATAGCATAAAAAAACCGGCCGACCCATTGTCAACCGGTTTTATAGCATAGAGAATGACTAACCGTCATAATCTCTTTCGACATCTTTGCCCCAGTTTTTCATCGTTTTTTGGACTTTAAGCCGGTTTTTGGCGTCCCGGGCATACTGGTTGTCGGGATTGAATTCCAGGGCCAGTTCATATTCTTTGTCGGCGTTGCCCAACTCGCCCAGTTTTTCCCAACTGTTGCCGATGGCCAGATGTATTTCGGATTTCACCAGTTTATTATCGGGTGAATATTTGAGACCGACGCCCAGAGCCTCGATAGAGAGTTCATAAGATTTTCTTTTCTGCATGGCCAGGCCAAGGTAATAGTGGGCCTCCCAGTTGCGATGATTGAATTCAATGGCTTTTTCGCATTGCTTCTGAGCCTGTTTGTATTTATCCCGATAATAAAGCTGCTTGGCCTCCCGCAAGGCTTCGTCGGAAGCCTCCAGGCTACTTTTGCTCGGATGAGAATAGGCGGCGTGCTCCTCGCCCGAGGGCTGGGTTTTTATTACGACCATTTTTTTGGAACAACCCATGGCCATCAGAATACTGATCATAACAATAAAAAGGGTAAAAATTCTCATGATATCCTCCGAAACAAAATACGTTGATCTTTCTATTCATCGGCATTTGAGACTATTATCCAACCGGCTGTGCGAAAATAGGACAGGGAAAATCACCTTATTGACAGGCCGCACGGGAATCGATATATTCTCGCCATATGTTACTGGCTCTTGATATCGGTAATTCCAACACCGTCGCAGGTGTCTTCGATGGAAATCGATTACTCGATCATTTTCGGTTGACCTCGAATTTGAAAATGACCGTTGATGAATGCGGTTTTTTCGTCCTGGGACTTCTGGATAAGTTGAAAATCGTTCCGGATCAAATCGATCGGGTGATTATTGCCTCGGTGGTGCCCCGTCTGACCCCGGTTTATCGAAAAATGGCCGGAAAATACCTGAACTGTGAAGCCATTATGGTTTCGGCAGATTTGAAACTACCCATAAAAATCGGTTATGATAATCCGGCCGCGGTCGGGGCCGACCGGATTGCCAATGCCGTGGCTGGTTTTGCCAAATTTGGAGGGCCTATTATAATTGTCGATTATGGAACCACCACGAATTTCGATGTGGTAACCGCCGACGGGGTTTATCTGGGTGGGGCAATCGCTCCCGGACCGGAAACTTCGGCCGAGGAACTGGCCCGGCGGGCCGCCCGGCTGTTTGAGGTGACGATTGAACCTCCGCGAACTGTTATTGGCAGGAATACCGCCGATTCGATCAAATCGGGTCTTTTTTATGGAACCATCGGGCAGGTAGATCGACTGGTGGAACTGATTATCAAAGAGCTGGGCGGAAAAGCTCGGGTTATTGCCACGGGTGGACTGGCGGCGGAATTCTCCGGATATTCGAAATATATCGAATCGACCCACCCGGAATTGACCCTGGAAGGTCTTAAAATTATCGCCGATTCGCCGACATAGGAGACCTATTTCATTGTAATCTATACAGTTATGCGCCCATAAAATTTTTTAAAATTTCTTCGATTTTTCTTGACTTTTCTGCGTAAAAGGATATATTTGACGCCCTGTTAGCACTCAAAATAGATGAGTGCTAAGAGGTAACTAAAACCTTATTTAGTCTTTATGTGAGTTAATAAACATCTATAAAGGAGGATTAGATAATGAATATTAAGCCTCTGGCTGACCGAGTTCTGGTCAAAGCAATTGAGCCGGCTGAGGTCAAAAAAGGCGGTATCATCATTCCGGATACGGCCAAGGAAAAACCCCAGGAGGGAAAAGTGGTGGAAGTCGGCCCGGGAAGAGTCGAAGACGGAAAGAATATTCCGGTAGCGGTTAAAAAAGGCGACCATGTCCTGTATGGCAAGTATTCCGGCACCGAGGTCACGGTTGATGGCGAGGAGTACCTCTTCATCCGCGAGTCCGATATTCTGGCGGTGGTGAGTTAAAAGGAAAGGATGGAAGAAAATGGCAAAAATTATAGAATATGATGCAATCGCGCGAGACAAGCTTAAAAAGGGTGTCGATAAACTGGCCGATGCGGTCAGGGTTACTCTTGGTCCCAAAGGCCGAAATGTGATTCTTGACAAGAAATTCGGATCACCGACCGTGACCAAAGACGGTGTCTCGGTAGCCAAAGAAATCGAGCTGGAAGACCATTTCGAAAACATGGGTGCCCAGATGGTCAAGGAAGTCGCTTCCAAGACTTCGGATGTGGCCGGTGACGGTACCACCACCGCGACGGTTCTGGCCCAGGCGATTTTTCGTGAGGGTGTCAAGGCCGTGACGGCCGGGGTTAATCCGATGGCTATCAAGCGGGGTATCGATGCGGCCGTGATTCGGTTGGTCGATGAAATCAAGAGCCTATCCAAACCGGTGACCGGCAAGACCGAAATCAGTCAGGTCGGCCGGATTTCCGCCAATAATGATGCCAGTATCGGCGACAAGATTGCCGAAGCAATGGAGAAGGTCGGCAAGGATGGGGTTATCACGGTGGAGGAATCCAAAACCGCCGAGACGACTCTTGAAGTGGTCGAAGGAATGCAGTTTGACCGGGGCTATGTCTCCCCGTATTTCGTGACCGATCCCGACAGCATGGAAGCCATTCTGGAAGATCCGCTGATTCTGATTCATGACAAGAAGGTATCGACCATGAAAGACCTTCTTCCGATCCTGGAAAAAGTCGCCCAGATGGGCAAACCGCTGTTGATCGTCGCCGAGGATGTCGACGGCGAGGCGCTGGCGACGCTGGTTGTCAACAAACTGCGCGGAACGATTAAAGTGGCCGCGGTTAAGGCGCCGGGATTCGGCGACCGCCGTAAGGCCATGCTCGAGGATATCGCCATTCTGACCGGTGGCAAGGTTATTTCCGAGGAAGTCGGTTTCAAGCTGGAAAACACGGTCGTTTCCGATCTGGGATCAGCCAAGAAAGTGGCCATCGACAAGGATAATACGACTATCGTTGAAGGCGGTGGTAATACTACCGAGATCAAGGCCCGTATTTCGCAGATCAGAAAGCAGATTGATGATACTACTTCCGATTATGACCGTGAGAAACTTCAAGAACGTCTGGCCAAACTGGCCGGTGGCGTGGCGGTTATTAATGTCGGCGCGGCCACCGAAACCGAAATGAAGGAAAAGAAAGCGCGGGTTGAGGATGCTCTTAATGCCACCCGGGCCGCAGTCGAGGAAGGTATTGTCCCGGGCGGCGGTGTGGCCTTCCTGCGGGTTATGACCGTACTCGATGAGCTTAAGCTGAGCCAGGATGAAATGATCGGGGTCAATATCGTTCGTCGGGCTCTCGAGGAGCCGATTCGGCAAATAGCCAATAATGCCGGGGTTGAGGGTTCGATCGTGGTTGACAAGGTCAAGAAGGAAAAGGGCGCTTTCGGTTATAATGCCGAAACCGACACCTATGAAGACTTGATCAAGGCCGGTGTTATCGACCCGACCAAAGTCAGCCGCACAGCCCTGGAGAACGCCGCTTCCATCAGCGGTCTGCTTCTGACCACCCAGGCCATCATTTCCGACAAACCGGAGGATGAAAAAGCTCCGGCGATGCCGGGCGGCGGAATGCCGGGCGGTATGGGCGGTATGTACTAATCGCGTTTCGAAACAAAGACAAAAACCCCTGCCTGAAGCAGGGGTTTTTATTTATTCCCTTCCTCGATAATGTCAATTATTTTCATCAATTCATTTGCCCGCATTACATTCAGGGTATCCGATGATCCGTAGCGCAGGTACAATTTCAGGTAATTTCGGGCTGAAACAGGCTGATTCAATTGGACAGACATTCTGGCCAAAATGAAATAACCACCGATATTGGTGGAATCTCGGGTAATTAATGCTTCGCAGTAAAATCGGGCCGAGTCAAATTGATTTGATTTCAGGAAATTAGCCGCCAGACCTTCAATTGTTCTCGGATTGCTGTTATTTAATTTATATGCTTCTCTGAGACTTTCCAGCGCCAGGTCATCGCGATTCATTACGGTGTAAATCCAGGCCCGATTGCGATGATAGACGTAATTATACAGAGATAACTGCATGACCTTGTCGGATTCCTCAAGAGCCTGCGGATAATTTCCCAAAGCCATATAATACATACTCATTAAGTTGTGATACTGGGGAGAATATCTATCCGGGGTAATCATCCTGATTATCTGTTCGGCTTCATGAATTTTGTGCTGCTCCAGAAGATCGAGAGCCGCATGGGTCATCGGCTTTTCAGGGAATTCGTTTTTTATGCGGTTGTTGACCGCAACCCTGTTTTCCCCGTCCCCCAGATTCTTATAATAATCATGAAGGATCACAAGACTGGAGAACGAACGATTAACATCGAGGTCGATGGAATAATTAAAATAGTCTATCGACCTGTCACGATTAAGATTGACCATAAGGTACGCCGTGGTTGAACAGAGTAATAAAATAAGCATGGAAGGATATAATCGGCACACGCCTTTCGTCTCATCCGTTGCTATCATAATGATAAAAAATAGGCTAAGGCCGAATGAAGACAGGGAAAAAAGATCCCAATCCCTGATCATGCCCAGTTTCGGGTCGATGGTAAGCAGGAATAGAAAACTGGTTAATGAAACCAGACCGATAAAGACAGCCGTTTTATTCAATAGCGTAAACTTCAAATTCCGCAGAGAGAAAACTATCAATATCGGCAGGGTGGGGGAGAGCAAGAGCAACTCATTGACTATGTCCAGAAGATGATTGCTGCTGAAGATCCGGTAATATGGATCAATCGGTTTGCCCTGGAAAATTGGAAGGAAGATATGTTCGAAGTAGAGGTTGCTTGTGTATTTTCTGACAAACAGGATCGCCAGAATTAAAATAACGATACCGATGGCTATCCATATAGATTTCTTAAATTGGCGATAAATATCTCCACCGCGCTCACCTGAGAATAAAAGGAAAACATACGCGCCAATAAAAATCCCCATCTGCATATGTATAAACATTCCGGCGATTAGCAGCAGCAGCGGAAAAAGCAGCCGCTTCTTATGAACCAGATAATAAAGACTGAAGTAAATAAAAGCCGAAAAAATCACCCAGAGAGGCGGGTAATATTCCACATATCCGAAAAAAAGAAGTAGAATGGGTGAAACGCAAATAACGGTGAACGTCAATAACCTGACTATGTTCCGATTTGAGATGATTTGCGATATCAGGAAAAAGAACCAGATCGTTACCGCACCGGATATGAAAGATAATATTTGAAAAGCCAGCCGAGCGGTATTTCCATTCTTGGGACCAATAAATGATTGAATAAATGTGACCATATGGGTCACACCCATCTCACTCCATTTATAGAATGTGCCTGTATCTGACGCCAGATTGCCGATTGATGAATAACCGTCACCCAGAAAATGGGTCGGTGACCGAAAAATAATAAATAGACAAAAGGCAATCAGGATAAAAATCAGGCGATATAACCATTTCCTGTTTGATTCAAAAAACATGCCGGGAATTTTGTCAGTAATTAAATCGCCTATAGACTTGGTTAGTCGCGTAAAAGGCAGAATAATCATCGCGGCAAACAGAATGATATAAACGTACCGGCATACGACCGGCAAAAAGTCAAGATGATTGAATCCCCATAATCTGACTCCTTCGTCCAGCAATGGATATATCCTGGCAAGGCCAAGTAACACCAGAACCGAGAAAGCGGCCGTAAAGATGCGCCTGCCTCCCATATTCATAACTGCCTTTTAATTTCCCGTTTCCGGCATTTGCCTAATCCGTTCGGTCAGCTCCGAAGAATGAGCAACATAGTTCGGATCAGATAAGCCGTGTTTGAGATACAGATCAAGATACTTGCGTGCCTCCGGCAGATTGTCTGTCATGGCGTTGATTTTACTCAACAGGTAATACCCGACCGCATTACCGGAATCAGCCGTGATCATTTTGGAGGCATAGATCGCCGATAGATCGAGTTTTCCCGATAAAAGATATATACTGGCAAATCCCTCCAGCAGGCCGGGATTAAGACTGTCTAAAGTGGCGCCGATGTTCAGGGCTTCAATGGCCCGGTCATAATCCTTCAAGAAGGCGAAAATCATCGCCCGACTCTGGAAGAAGTAAACGTTGTACCACCCCAGTTGTATGGTTTTATCCGATTCCTCAAGAGCTTTGTTATAGTCTCCCCGATGCAGGGCCAGCATACTGAGCAGGTTGTGATAAACGGGAGAAAAACGATCGGGAGTGATGGTCTCGGCTATTCTGGCGGCTTTCCTGAAATCGTTATTTTCAAGGGCCCATCCGGCCTGGAACATCCGGTTGAGATTGGGATAATTCTGTCCATAGAGATTATTAAGCGAATCAGCCTGACGGATATCCCCCTCCCGGCGATAATAATCCCGCATGGTGATGACGGTGTGGGCTGATTTATCCGGATCCATGCGAATGATATATTTCATGTATTCTTCCGAACGGGTTCGATCCAGATTGGTCATCAGGTAGGGAACGACGGCGACTATCAAATATATTGCCACTGGCAGATAAAGCCCGCGAAGCGAGTCCGATTCTTTTTGCCCCGATAAGGCTATCAAAAACAGAGTGAATCCAAAGGCCGAAAGCGAAAGCAGGTCGTAATCACGGGCCATAGCCAGTTTGGGATCGATAACCAGAAGAAAAAGAAGAGATGCGGCACCCAGCAAAGCCAGAAAAACCGCGGCCCGATCTTTAAAAACGGATTTGATATTTTTCCCCAAGAGAATAATCAACAGCGGTAAAAGGGGCGAGAGAAGGATAAGCTGGTTGAGGCAGTCGCCCAGATGCGAGAGGCTGAAGATAGCATAATCGGGGACCGATGGTTTACCGGAAAAAGGCGGAAGGAAGATATGCTCGAAATATAGGTTGTTGGTATATAGTTGGATAAAAATAATCACGCCCAACGCCATAAGTAATCCGGCCGCAATTGCAAATATCATTTTATACCTTTGATAAATCTCATGGCCCTTTCCGCGGCATAGAACCAGGTAAACGAAAGCCGGAATCATGATGGCCGACTGCAGGTGAATAAATATCCCGAAAAGCATGAATAAAAGAGCCGGGAACAGCGCCTGCCCCGTGGCGCTGTATTTCCAGCCGTAATAGACAAAACCTGCCAGACCGATCCAGAGCAGAGAATAATTTTCGACGCTCCCGAAAAACAGCAGGATATGCCCCCCCAGAAGGGAAGTTATGAAAATTAGAAAACGCTTTTTGTTGTCTGTCTCCGGGAGGCCCGCGATCAGGAAGAAAAACCAGACAGCGAGCATACCCGAAATCGAGGCGATAATCCGAAAAGTCCATTGCACGGTGGTAACATCCCGGCCCCCGAGAAGGCTCATAATAGACTTAATAATAACTGTGACGCCCTGTTCGCTCCATTTGTAGATAGTCGGTACCGGCGATGACAGGTGGGACAGAATGGTATAACCGTCACCCAGGAAATAAGTCCGGGCCGCGAAGATGATAAAAATGGCACCTATCACGGCGATAAAGATAAATCGATTAAGGTATTTTCTCCGGGAGTCATAAAAGATTTTTGAGAAGCAGTCGATCAGCCGATTACTCCATGATCTCGCAAACGGCAGAGACATGATTAAAATCGCCGCAACAGATACTACGGCGAAGAAAATTATATAACCGGTAGGCAGAAAAGTCAGATGATTAAATCCCCACAGGCGTGCATCTCTGAAGAAGAAAGGTACAAATCTCAAGGCAAAAAGAATAATCAGGATTATACCGCCGGGCCGGGACAAGTCTTTTATACGCATCGGATCAGACGACTCCGCTAATAAAATCAATTTTCCGTTATGAACGGTAATCTATTGACTTGGATACTATTTTTCAATAACATAATCGCATTATGAATCTGGAACAATTCATTGAGATTCTGTCCGGAGAGTTCCCGGAAGATCGGTTGACTTATCAGAAGGGTATACCCACCTTTCATCCCGAAACGGCCGAGGAGGCGTCCCGGCTGTTTGGTTTGGCCGGCCGTCATGGACAAAAACTGTATATTACCGGTTTCGGTAATAATATTACTCCTGTCGGACGGAAATTCAATAATTTACTGGCGGTGCATTCGGATCGGCTGAATCAATTGATCAGAATTGTCCCGCAGGATTATTATGCCGAGGTGGGGTCCGGGTATCCCTTAGGAGAATTGAATCATCATTTGAAAAGCGAGGGTTTTTTTCTGCCTCATGCCGAACTGCCTTATGTCGGTTCGGTGGGCGGTGCCCTGGCGGCGGGGTTGTCGGCCGATCATGGCGGGCAGGTTCTTCCAATTGGGAGATATTTCCTGATGACGCAACTGGCCATGCCTGATGGCCGGGTTATCAGACCGGGATCCCCCTGTTTTAAATCGGTCTCAGGGTTGGATATTGTGAAAATCTTTTCGCCGTCATGGGGACTCCTGGGGATGATAATATCGGCGGTTTTCAGAATTCAGCCGCTGACCGTTTATGATGATTTCCGGGAGATAACCATGAGGCCCATTGAATATAAGAAATTCGCCGGGCTTTATAAAAAACCCGGCGATAATCAATCCGCGATATACTCTTTAAAGATTAAGGATAAGTTCGATCCCAATCATATAATGCCATTGATCGATCCGGATTAATCATAAATTACCAGATTTGCTCCGGCAGGGCCGACATCGACATCTCGAAGATTGTGATTATATCTTCTTTATAAAGGCGGCGGGGATTATCGAGATATTCACCTGAAACTGAGTAAATCCTCAGAGTATCCTCAGCCATCCGATCGAATTTCGAATCATCCTTAATTCCGATATCAGGCATGGTCAAATAACGATCAACCGATTTGAGAAACTCGACGGTACCGTCAACGGCGTTTTTGGCCAGATCCTCGGTTGATTTGTTACGGCTTGCCCCGTAAAGTTCGCGGGCCATGAAGGCATATTTCTCCGGCCGCGCTTCAAAAGTATAATTCATCAGGCGGGGCAGAAGCATGGCCAGGCCGCGGCCATGGGAAATATCATAATGCCCGGAAAGGGCATGCTCCATGGCATGAAGCGGAAAAGCCCCGCCGCGCCCGGAATTGACCATTCCCGACAGAGCAATAGCCGAAGCCCAGGACAACTGCGAGCGGGCATCGATATCTTTCGGGTTTTTAATAACCTTCGGCAGGTAATCCATGACCGTTCGAACCACTGAAAGAGAAAATCGATCCTGTATCGGGGTATCATCGGCCCCGGTGAAGAATCCTTCGATGACATGGCAGATAATATCAATAGCGCCATCAATAGTATAATCTTTGGGAACAGTGACGGTCAGTTCGGGATCGATAATCGAGACCCGCGGAAATAGTACCGGACTTCCCAGGACGGCTTTTTCATGAGTTTTCCAGTTGGTGATGACCGCCCCGGAGTCGGCTTCCGAGCCGGTTGCTGCCAGGGTCGGGATTTCGATAATCGGCAAAGCCCTTTTGACTTTTGGGAAAACGGGTTGGCCATGATAAACAAGATTCCAGACCGGCTGGTTTTCGCCGATAGCGGCAGCGATGCCTTTGGCGGCGTCCATCGGAGAACCGCCTCCCAGACCGATGATGAAATCGCACTTATTCTTTCTGGCCAGATCGGCCGCTTCATCGATAGTGGCCGCGCGGGGATTGGGCTCGATTTTATCAAAAACCACCGCCGCCAGACCCTCTTTCTCAAGCAGATCAATCACTCGATTGACAATACCATGAGCCGCGGCCGAGCGTTTGCCGGTCACGATCAGGGCTTTTTCGCCGATATTTTTAGCCTCGGTTCCGAGTTTCTCGATTTCCCCGGGACCGAAAATTAATTTGGTCGGCAGATAAAAAGTGAAGTTTTGCATATTTATTCTCCCTGTGTTTTCTGAATATAATGACCTAATTTAATAAAAATTGTAACAATCGGGGAATGATTAAGTTCTTAAGGATATGATAAATCAAGGCGTATATTTCGGCCTCCCGGTACGAAGGCCATCCGAATTTCGATCAGGCTTTTTGTTTCATTTTCCGGAAAATACGATTATATTATTCTGTTAATGGGGAAAGAAAGTTTTAAGTTGACCGATAAAGATAAATTTCCGCTGAAAGTTCTCTTTATCACCCATAATTATCCCCGCCAGAAAGGTGATTATTCGGGCGTTTTTCTTCATTTGCTGGCTCGCAAACTCCGGGATTATGATATTCAGGTTTACGTGGTGGCGCCTCATGATAAGGGATGCGAGCTCAAGGAGGAAATTGAAGGGATAAAGATTTATCGCTTTCGGTACGCCTTAAGAAGTCTGGAAACCTTTGCCTATAGCGGCGGTATGCACAAGGGTATTTTATTCAATCCCTATAAGTGGTATCGTCTCTGGCGATTCCTGATGGCGGCAAGGAAGCTCTCAGCCAGGGTGATTGAAAGCGAAGGGATTGCGGTGGTCTCGATTCACTGGGTGGCTCCCAATGCCCTGGTCGGTAAATGGCTGAAGGAAAAATACGGGGATAAAATAAGGTTATTTTTAAGTTCGCACGGGACTGATATCAGGGTTCTGACGAAAAAACCGGTTATATTTCGTCTGCTTCGGTCGACCATCCATCGCGCCGAAGGCTGGACCGTAGTATCGTCATTTCTTAAGAAATTGGTGGCCCAAAAGGATTCAGGCGCGGCCGATAAAATCGAAATAATCCCCTTGCCCAATGATGAGACTATTTTCTATCCCGATGATAAGATTGCCGAGGATCCCAACCTGGTGGTGGCTGTCTCACGGCTAACCCAGCAGAAGAGAATCAACTATCTTTTGGAAGCCATCAGACTTGCATCAGAAAAAAGACCGGAGATCAAACTTGAGATTTACGGTAAGGGAGATGAGCGGGTTGAAATCGAAAGGCTTATCAGAGAATTGGAGATAATGAATAGGGTCAAAATATGTGATCCGATTCCCCATGAGGAATTAAGCAAAGTATATAATCGGGCGGCTGTGGTGGTTTTGAATTCGATTGACGAAGGATTTGGCCTGAGTCTGACAGAGGCAATGTTATGCCGGACAGCCGTGATCGGAACCAAATCGGGAGGCATCACCGATATTATCGAAGATAATAAGACCGGCCTGCTGGTACCGGTTGACAATGCCGAAATTTTGTCCGAGAAAATCGTCCAGCTGCTGGAAGATTCATCGTTGCGCTTAAGATTGGCCGAAGCCGGGTACCAAAAGGCCATGGAGCATTATTCCTGCAAATCATCAGTTGCACGATATGCCCGGTGGTTCAAGGGTGAAAAAACCTGATTAATTGAATTGATTTCTTCTCAGGCGAATTTCTCGGAGGCCAGGCGGGTATTGATCCTTGACATTATATCACCGGTTCGGCTGTTCCCGTTTAAGAGCTTCCCGGCTACATAGTCCCTAAATTTCCCCGTCGCATCGGGTTCCTTATTACCGTTGAAATCTTTCCTGGCCTCGCTCCAGCAAAGCTCGAAATCAGAATCGCATAATTCCCGATCCGTCCTGTCGATTTCAGTGCCGGCGCCCGCTTTTATAAGAGCAGTTTTAAGCCGCTGATATGGCCAATCCTTTTCCAGGGATTCCCGGATAATATTAAATAGCTGATCGTTCCCCCCTTTTTCGGGGTGATGACCCTGACGTCGAAGGCCGACCATGAGGTCGGTACAGATATGGGCCGCCTTTTTGGGATTGATGGAGTGATTTTCCGCCAGGCGGTCAAACAGGTCAGCCCGGGGCGAAAGCGATAAGGCCGCTACCTGCGCCTCATGCAGGCCCGTTTCCCGCCACCGTTTCTGTTTTTCCCATAATGGTTCCGATAATTGGGCTCGGTTATTTTCAACTCTCTCCGGGACGATTTTTACCGGGGGATGGTCGGTATCGGGGTACATGCGGTCGGGACCGGGGAGAATTCGTTCGAAATCGGTTGTCCCGTCCTTGATATCCTGCCGGGTTTCGTTAATCACGCCTTGTTTCAATTCAACAATGCGGATTTTTATTTCATTTACGGCAGTGGCGACATCTCCTGAGGTACCGCAAATAAGCACCAGATCATCACCCCGTCCGGGCTGAAGCGACTCGACGGCTTTATCCCATAAATTATCAGAGATATTATACTTTTCCCGCTGGGAGTAGAAAAATAAATTGGGCTTAGAGTCGATACAGGCAATTACCCGGACCCGCCCCGAAAGCTCGAAACCGAAATCGCGCCCGGGTTGTAATTCATAGGATATAATATCAACCAGCCGGGGAAGCAGGAGGCCGACCACCTTCTGGGGAAGGTCGCTTTCGAGTCGACGGCCGAGTTCATTGCCGGTTCCACTGAAAACCGCGGTTAAATTGGATTCCCTGAAGGGAATATCAATATCGGAGGGAAATCTTTCAGTAAAGATTTTTTTGATCTCGAGCAATCCCCTTTGCCGGTAAGCTTCCGATGCGGTCAGTTTGCGAATATTACCGACCTTATGGACTCCCTTGATTTCGACCCGATCACCGCCGGTAATGGAAACATTGACATCCTGACGGACCGTTCCAATTCCCCTACGGACCAGACCGGTGATTTTCATGGAATTACCCAGCAGACGGCAGACTTCCATTGCCTCCACGGGTGTTTTCATAGCCGCTTCGGTAATTATTTCCACCAGAGGAATCGACAGCCGATCGGTGGCAAAGACAATTCGGTGTCCGATATCGGAAACTTCACGGCAGGCTTCTTCCTCAAGATTGACCTGGGTGATTTTAACTTTCCGGCCTTTAAAGGGAATCCAGCCATCGATACCGATAATCATGGTTCTCTGAAAACCAGTCGGAATCGAACCGTCGAGATACTGTTTCCTGATGACATGAAGTTCATCGACGATTTTGCAGTTAAACAGGAGAGCGATCCGGATGGCATAATCGACCGCCTCCTGGTTGACCAGGAAAGGCGGTGTATCATCCATTTCATAAGTGCAGGTCCGGTCACGGTAGAGCCGGTAAATAACCTCTTTTTTGGTCTTGAATTCCATCAGAGCGGTGCCGTCATATTCGCCCAATTCCGAAAGAGTCGGCCGCATATGCCGGAGAATTTCGGCGTCATGTCGTTCGTTGGTCAGCCCGACCGGGCAATGACAGAACAGCTTGGTCCGGGTATTAAGCTGCTGATGGATTTCCAGCCCGCATTTGAAGCCCAGGGATTCCAGCCGGGCATAATCATTTAAATTAATTTCCTGCTTGTTCATAACGATGCGAAATATATATTTAATCAGGCAAAATCAAAGTACTTTTTGATCGGAGTCAGGTAATAAAATCAATGGCGGATCGAAAACCTGACCGGTATTTCGCCGGGGTGAAATTGCCTTTTTCTTTCATTTATTTTTGACGGCAATAAAAAACAGGTCTCCTTTGAAAGGAGGGTATTATGAGTTCCATAGAAGCATTAATCGACCGGCAGTTGCGCAAATGGGAAATGGAGAAACGGATAAGGCGCGAGGCCGAAGAGAACGGCAAAAAACATGAGACCAAACCGATCGTCACTATCAGCCGTCAGCGCGGCAGTCAGGGTTCTTACCTGGCGGAAAAACTTGCCGAAAAGCTGGGTTACCAATTACTCCACAGGGAGATAATCGATGAAATCTCCAGTTCCTCCGGATATCGCCGGAAAATCATTGAGTCGCTGGATGACAAAGTACGTTCCCATATCGAACTCTGGTTCGAGGGAGTCTTCAAGGGGATTTATATCGATGCCTCGGATTATTTCCGGCAACTTTACAAGGTAATCATGTCCATCTCGGAATTGGGTGGGGTGGTTGTGGTCGGACGGGGTGCCAATTTCATACTCACTCAGGATCAGGGTTTGCATGTCCGGGTAGTTGCCTCGGTTCCCAAGCGGATCGATAAC
The DNA here is from genome assembly GCA_016933955.1 of Candidatus Zixiibacteriota bacterium. NCBI lineage: Bacteria > Pseudomonadati > Candidatus Zixiibacteriota > Candidatus Zixiibacteriota bacterium. Next base: position 150,892 of record JAFGTT010000032.1, on the reverse strand, counting down.
CTGGTAAACTATCAGAACCTGCCCCGGGAACTGGCGGAAATCGAGGTCAAAAAGCTGGATCGATCCCGGGCGGAGTTCGTTAAAAACAATTTCGGAGTCGACATCAATGATCCCCGGGCTTACGATCTGGTAATTAACACCACCTTTATCGGCATTGAGGATGCTATTTCCCTGGTGGAACTGGCTATGAAAGCCAAAATGATGATGCTGGAGCGGCTATAGTGTTGCCGGGTGCATGGAATAATCGGAGGCGAAGAATTCAACCGGAGCAGACAATTTCGATTGACAATTCCGATCGAAGGAAGCATTGTTCTCAATATTCTCAGTGAGAAAACCCGAAAAAAAAATTAAAAAATAGTGAAATATTTAAGTTTTATGTTGCATATGTTTTCAACAAAAATGTTAATTTACTCCTACGGCGTCGTACGAGATAAGCGGGAGTGAACGAACCTCAGGCAGAAACGGCGTTTGTCTTGCATTTGAAACTAAAACTAAATGTTTAATAAACATTAATTCTTCCTAACGTTAAGGAGGTAACGATGCCAGTAAAGAAGACGGCAAAGAAGAAACCCGCAGCTAAGAAACCGGCCAAGAAGAGCACGACTGCCAAGAAGAAAGTCACCAAGAAACCGGCCGCAAAGAAGACAACCAAAAAGACCACGGCGAAAAAAGCTGTGAAAAAAACCGCAAAGAAGACGGCCACCAAGAAGGCTGCACCAAAGAAAAAAGTCGCGGCGAAAAAACCGGCCAAAAAGAAAACGGCCCGAAAACCAAACCCCGCTTTCATGAAACCGTTGCAGCCCGATATGGCTCTGTCGGCGATTGTCGGTAACAAACCGCTACCGAGAACCGAGATCACCAAGAAACTCTGGGCTTATATCAAGAAGAACAATCTTCAGAATCCGGAGAATAAACGGGAGATCATGGCCGATGACAATCTGAAATCGATCTTCGACGGCAAGAAAAAAGTCAATATGTTTGAAATGACCAAGCTGGTCAGCAAGCATATGAAGTAATCTTCTTGGTAATAGTTAGACCGATATGCCGGGTCCCGGGCCCGGCATTTTTATTATTACCGGCGTTTTTGTCCTCACTTGCCGGACCGCTTTCAATATGCTACCTTGTCAAATAAATCAACCTGCCGGTCAGGTAATAAAATAACTCCGGTTTGGTTTCGGGAAAACAGAATAGTCATAAGGATCGGAATGATTATGAGAATTAACAAAGCATTCGGATTACAGGCGGGATTGCCGGTATCCCTGATAGTGTCAGTCCTGCTGATATGGTCATGTGTCAAGGTTCAGGAACCGGCCAGTCTGCCGGAAACGCCCATGATTCCGGTGGTCGATACGCTCCATGGAGTCGAGATTGTCGATAATTACCGCTGGCTGGAAAACGGCGATGATACGGCTGTGATAAAATGGGCCGATCAGCAGGATGCCTATTGCCGAAGTATGCTAAGTGAATATCCCGGCCGCCAGGCCCTGAAAACATCTATCGAGGAACTGATGCGAATAGGGGCGGTGGGCGATCCGGCCCTGCACGGAGGACGCTACTTTTATTCCAAACGGGTCGGCGAGGAACAACATGAACGCATCCTGATGAAGTCCTCGCCTGATGGCAAGGCGAAAATTGTTCTTGATCCCGACACTTTCAGTACCGATGGAACGGTGGCGCTGGATTGGTGGTATCCTTCCCGCGACGGCAAGTTTATCGCATTCGGCAAGTCATCCAGCGGCACCGAAAACAGCACCCTGTTTATTCTCGATGTCGATCATGCCGAAATTCTCAGAGATACCATCCCCTATACCGGGGCGGCTTCTATCGCATGGCTGAATGACAACAGTGGTTTTTACTATACTCGTTATCCGAAACCGGGAACCGTGCCAGAGGGTGAGGAAGTCTACTTCCGGTGGGTATATTTCCATAAAATCGGAGAGAGCATAGAGAATGATCCGCTGATATTCGGGAAGGATAAAGTCACCGATGAGTGGACCGATGTCAAATTATCTCCGGATAATCGTTATTTGCTGGTGGCGGTCTATGCCGGCTGGGCAAAATCCGAGATATACCTGAAAGACCTGGCCGGGACAGCCGGTTTCACCCTGCTGGTCGATAATGCCGAGGCCATGTATTCGCCGTATTTGACCCGAGATAATATCTATATCCTGACCAATTACAAAGCTCCCAGGTTCAGAGTTATGAGGGCCGAATATGATAAACCCCGGCAGAAAGACTGGAAAGAGATAATTCCGGAAACCGAAACAAGTATCGAAAACCTGGCCTTATGCGGCGACCACCTGGTCGTGGTGGGTCTGCATAATGCCTCAAGCCGGGCTGTTATTTATTCGCGGGATGGCAAACCGGTGAATGAAATTCAGCTTCCCGCTATCGGTTCCATTATGGGTTATGGCGATCATGTCCTGGCGGCCGAAGAAGACGGCCATGAACTTCTGTTCGGATACCACTCTTATTTTATTCCTCCGACCATTTATCGCTATGATTTCAAGATCCGGACATTAAGCGTCTTCGACCGAATTGAGACTGATCTCGATCTCTCTCAATTCGAAGTCGAGCAGGTTTGGTTTAAGTCAAAAGACAGCACCCTGGTTTCCATGTTTTTGACCCATCGGAAGGATATCGTGCCGAACGGTGAGAATCCGACCCTGGTCTATGGCTATGGCGGTTTTATGTCAAACGAAACACCCTATTTCTCGCGAACCATGACACTCTTTCTGCAGAGAGGCGGGATTTATGCTCATGTCCAGCTCCGCGGCGGGGGAGAATACGGCGAAGAGTGGCACCGGGCCGGGATGCTGGAGAATAAACAGAATTCTTTCGATGACATGATTGCCGCCTGTGAATGGCTTATCAGGAATGAATATACCAGCCCCCGGAAGCTGGTGATAGAGGGTGGAAGTAATGGCGGCCTGCTGGTCGGGGCGGCACTGGTCCAGCGCCCGGACCTGATGAAGGCGGTCGTTTGCAGTCGGCCGCTTCTGGATATGCTTCGGTATCAGAATTTCCTGATCGCCCGGCTGTGGATACCGGAATATGGTTCGGCGGATAATCCCGAGCAGTACAAGTATCTCTATGATTATTCGCCATATCATCATATCAAAAAGGGAACCGCCTATCCGGCGGTACTGTTCGAAAGCGCCGATCATGATACCCGGGTCGATCCGCTTCACGCCCGAAAAATGACAGCCGCTCTCCAGGCCGCCACTTCATCTGATAATCCTATCCTTCTCCGCGTGCAAAGACAAACCGGTCATGGACAGGGAGCGCCTCAGCGAATTATACTGGAAGAACTGATCGACGAGTGGTGTTTTATATACTGGCAGTTAGGAATGTAGTTATTTCGATATAATGTTGCTGATCCGACGACGGGCCATGATCGGACCGTCGTTTTCTATTAAATGATTTTATTTCTGAAACGTCATGATAGTTGAAGATGCGAAATCGGTGTTTTGCCGTATTCAAAGGAGGAGGGATGAGAGTCTTATCAGATATTATGATGTTTACGATAATCTGCATTATTTTGATCGGGTGTCATGACACCGTTCTTTTTACGCCCCCATCGTATGTGGCCGATTATGCCGGAGTAGTGGAAATCGGCTATAAACCGAATTCGGAATCGCTTTTCAGCCATATGCCGATTAGTTTCTATTTTACCGATACCCGGATCATCGGCTATGTGGTTGTCACCGGGAGTGATACCACCCGATATGATTTTGCCTCCGATTATGTTTTAAACGAAAAAGGTGATTCCATTACATTCGATCCGATTGGTCCGATCAATTCCTTTCATATAAATGAAGTGCTCATTCTGGAGGGTACTTATTATTTCAGGTTCGACAATGGTTCGTTATTCATGGGTCAGGAAAATGCGGCCAACCAAAAGACGATCGGGATTAATGTCACCGAAATCGGCGATTGATGTATTCAACAGCGGGTCGGCGGATCGCAAGTCGGGAGGGGAATGGATTTTCTATCCCGAGCGCCTGGTGGGAGGTGATTGATCCTGTTCGACCCGCCCTTTTAAAATAGTTTCCCATAATCGCCCAATCGCTTATATTCTTCTCATGCCGAGCAAAACGGAAAGATCCCCCCGGAATTTTATTCCGCCGCTTATATTTTTTATGGTGTCGCTGGTATTTGTCCTGCCATTTTTAATTAACTGGGATTATATCGGTGTCGGCGACTGGGAGTTGTTTGCGACCATGGCGGCCGTCCCGCAAAGAACCGTTCTGCATTACCACCAATTCCCGTTCTGGAATCCATATCTCGGAGGCGGTAATATATTGTTCGCTCATCCCGAAGTCGGGATTCTATCGCCTTTTTTTCCTTTAATCTTAATTTTCGGAGCAATCGGTGGGCTTAAAATACAGATGATGCTGGCATATTTTCTCGGTTTTTGGGGGACCTGGTTGTTGGCGAAACGGCTGGGTCGATCGCCTCTGGCATCGTATCTGGCGGCCTTTGTTTATTTTGGCAGTTCCTATTTTGCCCTGCATTTTGCAATCGGCCATGTCCCCTTCACGCATTTTTGTTTCTTACCGTGGTTTTTATATTTCCTTTTAAAAACCGATGATGATTCGCGTTTCCTGGCCGGGGCGATTGCGGCTGTCGCGCTGATAATTCTCGGTAACGGGGCCGCGGTACCTTTTTTATACACCTGCTTTTTCTCCGGGGTGCTCTTGATTCTGTATGCTATCGAGGAAAAAAGTTTGAGGCTGATTAAACGTTTTATTGTAGCGGTGATTCTCGGTGTGCTTCTGGGCGCGGTGAAGTTTTTCCCGATGTTTCATTACCTGTCGCAAAATGAATGGGAGGGCATGCCCGGTGATTTCACTCCGATTAATATACTATGGAAAGCTTTTTTCTCGTTTGATCAGGCTGTTTTTCGTCAGGCGGGTTCGGGTCAGTACTGGGGCTGGCATGAATACAGCGCCTACATATCGCCGCTGGCGGTTATTCTGGCGGTGGCGGCACTTATTCTGGCTTTCCGTAAAAGCCGGGCCTGGCTGGTGGTTGGGCTGTTCTTTTTTCTTTTCGGTCTGGGTCATTTTTCGGATTTCTCACCCTGGAATCTTATTTTGCATATACCGGGATTCTCCTCGATCCGTTCGCCGGCCCGGACCTTTCAATTTGTGGTTCTGGCGACAGCAATATTATCTGGTATTGGTCTGGATGTATTAACCGCCCGATTAAAAAGTGCAACATCGGTTAAAAATGCCCTTTCGCTTTCAATTATTTGTTTGATATTATTGACCGGTTTTCTGGTCAATCTACCGGCCATGAAGACAATTAAGTATAAGAAACCCGCCCATGTTGCTTTTGACGAGGATTTCCGGCAGGTCATCGGCCGCCGCGATGATATCTACAACCTGTTTTTGAAAAACCGGGGTTCTCTGGTGGCCCCCTGGCTGTCGGCCTATAAAGAGAGCCGAGGATTGGTGACCCCGACTAATGAGGTCCTTATGGAATATGTCTCCTCCGGGCAGGCCGGAGTATTGACCCGGCAGTATACTCCAAATCGTGTCGATTACCGATTGGCCCCGGCATTGGCCGGGACAATTATTTTCGGGATCGGCTATGATGACGGTTGGAGAACGGCGGACGGAAGACCGCTTTTCGAAAATAACGGCCTGGTGGCGACAGGTTTTACACATAACGACCGGCAGATTACCTTGTTGTATCGTCCCCGCGGTTTTATTTTTGGTCTGGTTGTCAGTCTGCTGGTGCTGGCCGGTCTGTCAGTTTTTATTTTTCACGGCAAAATCCGCAAGCGGCTTGAAGCGATATTTAATTAAGGTCCAGATAGCCTCGAGACCGTCGCGGGCCCGAATCTTTTTCCCTTCTTCGAATTTCCGCGGGTGATATGAAATCGGTATCTCGTGGATTTTTATTTTATTGCGGCTCAGTTTGGCCACCAGTTCGGGACAAAATTCGAACCGCCTGCTTTCCAGATGGAGTTGTCTGAGAATATCGGTCCGGACCATTTTATAACAGGTTGATTCATCGGTAATCCCCGCACCATAGAGTATATTGGCAATATGAGTCAGTAGTTTTCCGCCCCAGAGGTAACGGTTGTAGGATATCCCTGATTCGGGATTAAGGATTCTGGAGCCAAAAACAGCCAGAACCTGTTTTCGTTCAGCCAGGTCAAGCATAGTGACAATGTCTTTGGGATCGTATTCCAGATCGCCATCCTGAATTACGGTATATTTCCCGGCGGCTTTTTTCAGCCCGGCAATAATGGCATCGCCCTTGCCGATATTTCGATTCATGGTAATGATTTCAACGTTTCTTCGGTCAGCGAATTTGGAAATGATCTCCGGGCTCCGGTCGGTCGAGGCATTATTGATAATAATCAACTGCAGGTCTATATCGAGATTAAGCACGCCGGTGATAATTTCCCCGGCCGTGGATTCCTCGTTATAAAGCGGCATTAGGACAGTTAACTGCATTTGTTGAAATATACTTCACCGCCGGGTAAAGTCAATAATTGATAATGTCTTACGTAAAGACAATCGCTCCTTGACTTTTACTCTCAATTTTAATAGTATAGCGATTATCCGGAACCGGTGAAACAGTCCATATTGAAGGAGCTATTGTGGCGATATTGAACTGTACCTTCAGGGTCTTTTTTTATGCCTGTCTTGTTTTAGTCTTGGTATTCATATTTCCCGTCAGACAAAATTGCGCCGTGGCCGAGGATATCAATTTCGGTACCGTCATTGACCCCAATCAATATATAATCGGACCGGGCGATCAATTCCGGATTGATTTCTGGGATGGATCGACCAATCCGATGAATCTTGATGTCACGCCCGAGGGAACCGTTTTGCTGACATCCATGGGGCGGGTCGATGTCGGTGGGGTAACGTTGACCGAAGCCAAGAAAAGACTGAGGAGTCTGATAGATCATTTTTATGCCGACCGGGATTTTTCCATCAGCCTGATCGGTATCCGACCGATCAAAGTCCTGATTGCCGGGGCCGTAAAAAACCCCGGCCTTTATGATGCGTTCGTTTCCCAGCGGGTTTCGGAAATAATAAATATGGCGGGCGGTTTACTTCCCGGGGCGTCACATCGCAAAATTATCTTCAATGGCAATGGCTCGGGCGACGGGCAATTGATTGATATGCTTCGGTTCGAAAGGGCCGGTGATCTGGATTGCAATCCCTATTTGTATGCCGGGCATAAAATTCAAATTCCTCTGGTGACGGATTCGCTGAGCTTTGTCCAGATTTCGGGCGAGGTGCATCAATCCGGCGGTGTTGAATATCGCGAGGGTGATGTTCTCGGTTCCATAATCGCCCTGGCCCGGGGTCTGACCGGTTTGGAAGGCGATTCAGCCTATATATTCCGCCATCAGGATGATCATGTCTCTCGGTTGGCCGTCCCCCTGAGTGATTCGGGGCAACCTATTATGCCGGGCGATAAAATAATCGTCAGCCCCGCCATGGAAAAACAACAGGCCGACTTTTTCTCGATCACCGGTGAAATAAGGGTGCCGGGGCGTTATCCGCATTATGATTCGCTTTCGCTGGCCGGGGCGATTGAAATCGCCGGATCACTGACCCTGAAAGCGGATTATAACTCCATTACCGTTTTCCGCAATAAGCGGTTTCGTTATAATGAAGAAACAGCCCGGATGCTGACGGCCTCCAATACCAACAACCTGTCATTTGATTCCGAATTGGCGCCGGTTTCACTCCGGATAGACGGTTCCAATTTCGACAAACTGAAGTCCGTGACCGTGTTCCCCGGAGATTCCATTGTCATTCCGACCCTGACCGGCTCGGCCGGGGTGTTTGGAATGGTTAGATATCCCGGCATGATAGCTCTTTCGGGTCCCAGTTCGGCTTCCGATTTGATTAAAAAAGCTGGGGGGTATACCAGTAAGGCTCGGAAGGGAACGGTCGAAGTGATTCGGAAGACATCGGGTATTCGTTTGGTCTCCGACCCGAGGATCGAAATTTATGATGGCGATGCCGTTTTGATACCTGAGGAAAAATCAGATAAAAGTACCTGGAACAAGATTAAGGATGTGGTTATGATGCTTGGCAGTGCCGGAATTATTTACCTGGCAATCGATAATTTAAGTGATTGAAATTTTTATGGAAGAAATCAATGTGAATCTCTGGAAACTGCTGGAAGCTATTGCCCGCCGGATGAAATTTATCGTGCTTTTTGTTCTGGTTGTCTCGGTGCTGGCGGCCATAATATCCCTCATATTGCCGCGCTGGTATAAAGCCACGGCCCTGATTCTCCCACCCAAGGAAGAAGGTTTCAAATTGGGCTGGTCGGGTGCCAGTCTGGATGATATGCTTTCGCTGACATCGGGTGTGAAACTGCCGGTTATGGCGACTCCGACCGACGTTTATGCCCGCATTCTGGAGAGTCGTAATCTGGCCGATAGAGTCATCCAAAGTAACAACCTTACGGAGTATTATCATCCGAAAAACAGCGAAGACCTTTATATCCGGGTGGCGAAATATTCCGATTTCCGGGTTACACCGGAGGGATTGCTGGAAATTTCTTATATGGATAAAAATCCTGAAATGGCGGCCCGGGTGGCTAATTCATTTGCCGATGAACTGGATTTGATGAACCGCGAGATTGCCTCATCGCGGGCGCGAATTGCCAAAGAATTTATTGAAAACCGACTGAGGGTGGTAAAGAGCGATCTTGATTCATCCCGACTGCAGTTGCGGGAGTTTCAGGATAACTACAAAGCCATTGATCTGGATAAACAGACCCAACTGGCCATTGAGTCCGCCGTGGGATTGAAAGTTGATCTGGCCCAGTATGAAATCGACCTGAAGGTGAAAGAGCATTCCTTATCACCCAACCATCCGGAGGCGATCAGTCTCAGACGCCGAATCGAAGAGATAAAAAATCAAATCGCCAATCTGGAATTCGGGGGAACAGACAGTTCATATTTAAATCTGCCTATTTCCCGGGTTCCGACCCTCAAAATAAGATATGCCGAATTGACCGGCCGGGTTCAGATATCCGAGCGACTTTATGAGATTCTGTCCGAGCAGTATGAACAAGCCAAAATTCAGGAAAAAATGGATACACCGACGATTTCCATTCTCGATCGGGCCTATCCGCCACAACTGGCGGTCAAACCGAAAAAGCGGATTATTGTCATTTTTGCCCTGATCCTGTCGCTTCTGGCGGCGGTTTTTATCGCCCTGATACTCGACTACCTTGAAAATCTGAAGAAAAAATCACCCGAGGATTATGAACGGGCCGCTTTCTTTTTCAGGACCCTGTTGGGTTGGATACCCGGAATTCGAAAATCCCTGAAATGATTGATTCTCGTATTCGGTCGGTCAATAGATGGAAAATCAGGTGGACAACCCGATCAATAGCCTTGAATTTTTGGTATAATGTTGAGATATAGAAAAATCTGTTAATGAGATCAGAGGATAATATGTCAAATTCCATTATTGATAAAACGGCAAAACTGGGACCGGGGACGACCCTTGGTAATTTCTGTATCATCGGCAGGAATGTCGAAGTCGGTCGGGAATGCCGCCTTGGCCATCATGTCGTCATTCATGACGGCAGCTGTATCGGCGACAATGTTCGAATCGACGATCAGACCGTGATCGGCAAATTTCCCATGAGAGCGGCCAATTCGGCCGTTACCAAGGATCAGGAATTACCTCCGACCGAAATTGGTTCGGATGGTATAATCGGAACCGGGGTGGTAGTTTATCGCGGGGCGACGGTTGGGCGCAAGGTTTTGATTGCCGACCTTTCGACCGTTCGGGAAAATGTTTCGGTGGGCGATTATACTATTGTCGGCCGCGGGGTGGCCATCGAAAATTTCTGTAAAATCGGACGTTACTGTAAACTCGAAACGAATGTCTATATTACGGCCTATTCGGAACTTGAAGACCGCGTTTTTGTGGCGCCCTGTGCCGCCACCTCGAACGACAACTATGTCGGACGAACCGAAGAACGTTTCAAGCATTTCAAGGGTGTAACGGTCAAAAAGGGCGGACGGATCGGCGTCAATGCCACCATATTGCCGGGAAAGACAGTCGGCGCCGACGGCCTGGTGGCGGCCGGGGCCATTCTCACCCGTGATTGCCCGGATGGAAAAATTATGGCCGGAACGCCGGCCAAAGTATTTCGTGATGTTCCGGAAGAACAGCGATTGGAAAACCAGGGCTGGAAAGATTGAAGGAGAAAATATGGCAGTCCCATTACTGGATATGAAACGGCAGTACGAAACCATCAAGGATAGACTCGATGAAGCGGTTTTGAGGGTATTCGACCACGGGCTGTTTATTCTCGGTCCCGAGGTAAGTGAACTGGAACGTAAAGTGGCGGTGTTGTGCAGTGTCAGGCACGGTATCGGGGTGGCTTCGGGAACTGATGCTCTCCTGATCGCCCTGCGGGCGGTCGGAGTTAAAGCCGGGGACGAGGTGATCACCTCGGATTACTCGTTTTTCGCCTCGGCCGGGGTTATCTCCCGTCTGGGAGCCATTCCGGTATTTGTCGATATCGAAGAGGATACTTTCAATATGGATCCGAATCTGCTGGAGAAAGCCATCACCCCGAAAACCAGGGCTATTATACCCGTTCACCTGTTCGGTCAAATAGCCGATATGGATCCGATTATGGAAATCGCGCGGGGGCATAAGATTGATGTTATCGAGGATGCCGCCCAGGCCATCAGTTCCGAGTATAAAGGACGGAGAGCCGGTTCGATCGGCGATTACGGCTGTTTTTCTTTTTATCCCTCCAAAAATCTCGGCGGAGCCGGGGACGGAGGGATGATTGTGACCGGGTCGGATGAAAATGATGATAAATGCCGGATGCTCCGGTTGCACGGCTGGAAAAAGAAATATCGCCCGGAAGTAATCGGATATAATTCCCGTCTCGATACTCTTCAGGCGGCGGTCCTGCTGGTCAAAATCGATTATCTGCAGTTTTATAATGAAAGCCGGATTGCCCATGCCAGAAAGTACAACGCCGCCTTCGCCGGAACAGCCATTAAAACCCCGGTAATAAAGGATTATTCCCATCATATCTTTAATCAGTACACCATAACCGTGGGTAACCGCGATGAACTTCTGAAAGTCCTCCAGGAAAAGAAAATCGGACATGATGTCTATTATCCGGTTCCGTTTCATCTTTTGGATTGTTATCGCGATCTGCATTATAAAGAAGGCGATTTTCCGGTAAGCGAGAAAGCCGCCGGATCGGTCATTTCCATTCCTGTTTTTCCCGAAATGACCGAGGCCGAGCAGGAGGAAGTTATCGAGGTGGTCAAATCGGTTTCGGCCTGAGGTAATCATGCGGGCCTGACGGTCGGGAATATTCCCGGCCGCTTTTAAATTATGAAACGTAAAAAGAAACCAGTCCTTGTTTCGGTAGTCGGCGCCCGCCCGCAGTTTATCAAACTGGCTCCGCTGGCCGGGCTTCTGAATCGTCGTTTCCGGCATCTGGTGGTTCATACCGGCCAGCATTACGACCGGATGATGTCGGATATATTCTTCAAACAGCTGAAAATACCGCGGGCCGATTATAATCTCAGGGTCGGTTCCGGGTTACATGGCCGGATGACCGCCGAAATAATCACCCGATTAGAAAACCTGCTTGTCAGAATTCAGCCGGATATTGTTTTGGTTTACGGGGATACCAACAGCACCCTGGCCGGGGCGCTAACGGCCGCCAAGCTGAATATCCCGGTCGGGCATATCGAGGCCGGGCTTCGTTCTCATCGGATGGACATGCCCGAAGAAATCAATCGCTGTCTGACCGACCGACTGGCGGAATTGCTGTTTTGCCCCACGCCCGAGGCCATTAACAATCTAAAAAAAGAAGGTATCAAAAGGGGAATTGTCCATTCGGGCGACCTGATGTATGAACTGATCGACTTGATGAAAACCGGGATTGATAGAAACCGGGCGCCGATGGAAAAATATTCGCTTGCGGCCGGTGAATTTCTACTGATCACGATTCACCGTGCCGGTAATGTCGACAGCCAGGAAAACCTGAACCGGATAGTCGAAATTCTTCTCGGTCTCAAAGAACGAGTGGTTTTCCCGGTCCACCCGCATTCGATGAAAAACCTGAAGAAGTACAAATTACTCGATCGCTTGTTAAAGGTTCCACATCTGGTACTGATCGAACCGCTCTCATACCTTGATAATTTAACTCTGATAAAAAATGCCCGGGCGGTCCTGACCGATTCGGGCGGGGTACAAAAGGAGGCGGTTTTTCTGGGGACGCCCTGCCTGACTCTCAGGGACGAGACCGAATGGGTGGAAACCCTTGGTCAGGGCAACAGCCTGGTCGGCCTTTCATTGAAAAAAATCCGTCGGAATTTGAAAAACCCATTACGACCGGGGGCAAAAAAGTCGTGCCGCATAAAAAATAAAAAACCGTCCGAAATCATTGCGGCTTCAATTAAAGCATATTTCCGGGATAACTGAATTGGTTAAAACCATCGGAATAAAACAGGCGATTCTGGGTGTTTCGGGAATCGTCATTATCTCCAAACTGCTTGGTTTTTTAAGAGAGATGGTTATTGCCGAGCGTTTCGGAACCTCCCGCGAATACGACATATACCTTATCGCCATTGCCGCGCCGGTGTTTTTGAATATGGTGATCAGCCGGGCCACCAATTTCCTGACGGTTCCGTTTTTAACCCGGCAAGCATCATCCAATACCTCTGATATATCCGGTCGGCGGGCCATCTGGTCAGCCTTCAATTCCATGATATTGGTGGTCTTTCTGATTATTCTTCTGGTGGCGATTCTGGCGCCGTATCTGGTATCGGCCGTGGGACCGGGACTGGATGGCGAAGAACTTGCCCGGGCAGTGTTTTTCTGCCGAATAATATCGGTAATGCTTCTGCTGGGTTTTCTGGAATCTTTTCTTCGTTCCGCCCTCAATGTTAAGAAGAATTTCGTTTATCCGGTGGTCGGGACAATCGTTCTGAATATTACGGTTATAACGATTATCTATATTTTTTCGGGGCGATGGTCGGTAGCGGCCATACTTTATGGCCTGCTGATCGGAATGGTTCTGCAAATTATTTTCCTGATATTGAAAGCCTTCAATTTCGGGCAGTTGAAATATTTCAATTTGAATATCTTCGGAGGCGAGATAAAAAAGGTCCTGGGCGTGGGCGGGATATTGATTCTGGTAGAACTGGTAGCGAGCACCTTTTTTCTGATCGATCGTTACTATGCCTCGGGGATGATCGAAGGAGTAGTCTCGGCTCTCAATTACAGCAGTCTGCTGGTGATGTTGCCGATCAATATTGCCGGTTTCGCCATCGCCTCGGTCATATTTCCGTATTTAAGCGAACGAGCGGACTATAAAAGTAAAAACGATTTTGCTTCGCTGTTGAGAACGTCACTCGGTTTGGCCCTTACGATCGGACTGCCGTGCGGTATTTTTTATGTTCTTTTTGCCGCCGAACTTACGGCCGCGGTCTTTTTCCGAGGGGCCTTCAATGCTTATTCGCTGGAAATAACCTCCCGTATTCTGGCCACCATGTCTCCCTACCTGGTGTTCATGTTCTTATACACCATCCTGATTCAGGCCTGCTACGCGGTTAATCAACAGAAGAAAGTTCTGCTTATTTCCATCCTGGCCTTTGTTCTCAAATTCGTTCTGACGGGCCTATTCAAGACCTGGTTCGATTATCCCGGGATCGGGGCCGCCACCTCGGTTGTCTCCGGGACAACGATTTGTTTACTTCTTCTGGTTCTGGTTCGCGGCGGGAATTTGACCGGATTGGCGAGTATGTCTTCTTTGATAGCGCGAATTTTGCTGGCTTCGCTACCGATGGTTCTGATCGCTCTGTTTTATAATAGCCTGCCCGGTTTTTACGGCGGTATGAGCCTGGTATCCAAATTTCGGGTGATCGGGGCCGGAGCGCTGTCGTTTTTATTTTATATCGGAATCGGATATTTGGTCAAAATCGATGAAATCCGCTCGGCCCTGACAAGTTTGAAGAGACGGAGATAATTTTCGGATGGAGATATCAGTGAACACCGGCCATGGTCGACTCGGATTATTCCTGGTCTCAATCATTATTATTTTTCTGGTGTTGGGCACCGTCCTGATTGTGACCGATAAGATGATCGCCGGGCTGGTCTGTATGGTTATTCCGGCCATCGTCCTGACGGTTTCCCATCCCCGTCTGGCTCCGTATTTTTATGTTTTTTGCGTTTTTATTACCCGACCGCTGAATGCCTCGCCGCCCATCCTGTTTATAGACCTGGTTGCCATTCTCCTGATCGGGGCTTTGGTGCTGGATCATCTGGTTAATTGCCGGACGGTAATCGGACTTCCAGCCATTTATAAGTACTATCTGGGACTACTGCTGATAATGATTATGTCGGCGGTTTTTGCCTATGATTTCACGCGCTCGATTAATCCCATATTACGTGTTTCGATCCAGCTAATTATGATTATTGTTATTTATAATATAATACCCGCGATAAAGATTAAAAGGATACTGGAATTTTACTTCTGGGTGGCGGTGGTGCATGCGATATACAACAGCCTGTTTTTTTTCCTGTCTGCGGGAACCATGCGGGTTTTCGGATCAGCCGGAGTTTATTTCGATGATCTGGCCATGCTGGCGGTGCCGATCGGTCTGGCCTGGTTTATCTGGCAGGAATCGGGAAGGAAATCGCTGGTGTACGGTTTCGGAACGGTTGGTCTTATTTTCGGACTTCTGGCCACCCAGTCCCGGGGGCCGATGCTGACCATTGGATGGGTGGGGGCGGTGATCGTGGTATGGTCGATTTTCCGTGCCCGGCGGATAAGGGCCGCCTTTGTATCCCGGCGATTGAAAAGCCTTTTGACGGCCGGACTGATGATGCTGTTGATATTGCCGGTCTTTTCTGATATTTTCTCGCAGGTTGGAGGACGGTATGCCGAACTTGGCGATCCCTCACGCGGGACTATCTGGCTGCGGTTGTCACTGTGGCGAACCAGCCTGATCACTTTTATCAACAATCCTCTGACCGGAATCGGTCCCGGAAATTACCGTATAGCCGAGGAGCTGTACCCCTTCTTGAAATTCGATCCGGCCCGGCTTTATGTGGGCGGTCTTTCGGCCCATAATCTATTCCTGCACTACCTGGCCGAAACCGGTATTTTCGGGGCTTTATGCCTGACAACCCTGTTTTATAAGCATTTCCGGACCGCGCTCGGCTTGCTTTCGAAATTCAATGATCGGAAAACCCAGCCGATTGTCATGGCCCTGTTCGGGGTGGGGCTGATAATATTTTTCACCATATTTTATCTTGATGGCTGGATGTGGGGCCAGAATTCGTACGTTGCCGCATTCTTTATTGCCGTTACCGCCGGAACGGCCCGTGAGATAAATTCCAATCAGGAATAATTGATGAGATGAGGACATCCCCAAAGATAGTCATACTTGGATATGCCGATTCGGTTCATCTGAAACGCTGGGCAAACGGCCTGAAACAGCGGGGCTTTGATATTACTGTTATTTCCCTTGGCGGTCATGAAATAAAGGGGATAAGAACGATTATTTTTCGCCCCAGGTGGAGTCGTAATCTGAGTTATTTTTTATATCTTGGAAGGGTACGCCAAATAATCCGGCAAATCCGGCCGGATTTGATTCATGCCCATTATGCCGCCGGATTCGGTTTCTGGGGAGCCGCCAGCGGGAAAAGGCCGTTTTTGCTTTCGGTCTGGGGGAGCGATATAACATCGTTTCCCTCCAATTTTTTCACCCGGCGGCTGACTGGTTATGTTTTAAAATCCGCCGATTATATCACCGCTACCGGTGTTTTTTTACATGACAAAACATTGGAATTTTGCCCTGACGTGAAAAGCAAGATGGCCATAATTCCTTTCGGGGTGGAACTGAAACCGATTATCAACCATGATCGCACCGATAAAAAAATCAAACTGATTTATATTAAATCCCACGAGAAAATATACGGCCCCGACCTCCTGCTTAAATCCTTGCCGGCCGTCTTGCAAACCGGTATGGATATAAACCTGACAATTGCCGGGAGCGGGCATCTGACAGCGAAATTGAAAAAACTCACCGCTGATCTGAACCTCGCCAATCGGGTTGACTTTGTCGGCTTTGTCGATAATAATGAATTGCATCGGTTATTAAGCGAGCATGATATTATGGTCATGCCGTCTCTATCCGAATCATTTGGCGTGGCCGCTCTCGAGGCTGGAGCGGCCGGGAAACCGACCGTGGCAACCGCCATTGGCGGTATTCCGGAGGTTGTAATCGACGGGGAAACCGGGATACTGGTTCCGACCAATGATATTGAGCGATTGGGCCGGGCGATTATCAAACTGGCCTCGGATGCCGATTTACGGAATAAAATGGGAATGGCCGGAAGAGCCTTTGTGGAGAAAAATTATGACTGGGAAAGAAGTCTTGATCTTATGACGGACCTTTATGAGAAAATGATCGCCGGGAGGATGGATCGATGAAAGTCCCGTACTTCCGGTTAAAATTCTCATCTTCGGAGAGAAAAGAGGTTCTCGATGCCCTTAAAACCGGGTGGGTCACCACCGGGCCGAAAACGGCGCGATTTGAAAAGGAAATCATAAGATTAACCGGTGCCCGTTATGCCGCCGCGGTTTCCTCGGCCACCGCCGGATTGCATCTGGTTATGGAAAGCCTGCGGCCGAAGGCTGGTGAACAGGTTATCACCACGCCGTTTACCATGGCCGCCACCATCGAAGCAATATTGTATTCCGGGGCTAATCCGATTCTTGTCGATATCGATCCAGTCACTCTCAATATCGATCCGGCCGCAGTCGAGAAAAAAATAAATAAGAAAACCAGGGCGATTGCGGCGGTCGATATTGCCGGTTATCCCTGTCGTTATGATTTCCTCGGATCATTGGCCAAAACTCATAAGTTATTCCTGCTGGATGATGCCGCTCATGCGCTCTGGGCTGAGTTTCATGGCCGCCCGATCGGGTCGTTAGCCGATGCTACCGTTTTTTCGTTTTATTCCACCAAAAATATAACCACCGGCGAGGGCGGGATGGTGGTGTCAAATTCGAACCGATTGATTGAGAAAGTTCGGCATCTGTCGTTGCACGGGATGACATCATCGGGGTACAAACGCTACCGGGGCGGTTCCTGGAAATATGATATAATCACTCTGGGATATAAGTACAACCTGCCGGACCTGGCCGCCGCTCTCGGTCTGGGCCAGCTGGTTAATTTCGAAAAAAATCAGGCCAGACGGACCCGTCTGGCGGAAAGATACCGGGCCAATCTTAAAAATTCGGCCGAATTTATTGAGTTGCCTCCTGAGGGGCATAATATCCGGCAGGCCTGGCACCTGTTTATAATCAAGCTGAATCTGAAACGGTGGAAAATAAACCGCGACAAATTAATTATGGAACTGGAAAAACGAGGAGTGGGATGCGGAGTTCATTTTATTCCGGTTTATCGGTTTTCATATTTCAAAAAAGCACTGCCTTTCCGGGCCAAAGATTTTCCGGAATGTGATAAGGTTTTCAAGCGGGTTATTTCATTGCCGCTCTACCCCGATTTATCGTTAAAGGAAGTCGATTATGTCTGCGAAGTACTGACCGATCTGGCGGCCAAATTCGCACGCTGACAATCATTGCCCGTTTTCCTCTTGTATTCCCGTCATGTTTTTTTTAAATTGAGACGGAGGTAGGTTATGCCTGCTAATTTGCCACCCCAGTATTACGAACTGGAACGGGAATTCAAATCCGAGAAAGAACCCCGGGAAAAACTTCGTCTGGCCCAGGAGCTTCTGGCGATGATGCCCAAGCATAAGGGGACCGACAAGCTCCAGGCGGAGATGAAGGCCAAAATCTCCCAGTTGAAGAAAACGATTGAAGGGGGCGGGCAGAAAAAACACGGGACCCGACAGGCCGAATCCCCCGACCATATTGAAAGAGAAGGAGCCGCCCAGGTCATCCTGATCGGCCCGCCCAATTCCGGTAAATCGACCATTGTCGATTCCCTGACCGGCGCCAAACCGCCGATCGGCGATTATCCTTATACCACCAGGGAGCCGCTGGCCGGAATGATGATTTTCGAGGCGGTGCAGTACCAGTTGATCGATACTCCGCCGATCGCTGCCGATTACTATGAGAATTTCATGTCCGGCCTGATTCGAAATGCCGATCTGGTGGTGCTGGTGGTTGATGTTTCCATGCCCGATTTCGAAAAAGGGATCGAGGCACTTCTGGCCCGGCTTGATGAGAAAAGGATTATATTAAAGGCGCAGGTAGATGGTCCGGCCGATGATCCCCGATATGCCTATAAAAAAACCATTATTGCGGCTCATAAATTTCTCGATGAGAACGGAGATGCCGGACTGGAACGCCTGCGCCGGCTGTATCCCGATTTCCGGATAGTCCCGACCTCGGTTCTCGACGATACGGCCATGCTGAGTTTCCAACGGGCGATTTTCGAATCGCTGGGCATAATACGGGTGTTCACCAAGAAGGTTGGCCGGGAGCCGGATTTCCGCGACCCGATTATTTTACCGAATGGCGGAACGGTTGATGATGCCGCGATTTCGCTTCATAAGGATTTTGCCCGAAAATTACAGTATGCCAAGGTCTGGGGGGCGGGCAAGCATGAAGGACAGAGAGTCAAGAATAATTTCATTTTAAGTGACGGCGACATTATTGAATTTCATATTTGAAAGGCTAATTGGCTGTTTTCAGGGGACTTGCGGGAACAGAAATTAATTTGATTTGTTTGGGAATAAGAACTTGACGCCTTATTGCGGATTTGTTATAATATAAGACTTTAGCTAGATGGGCCCATAGCTCAGTCGGTTAGAGCAGCTGACTCATAATCAGCGGGTCCCAGGTTCGAGTCCTGGTGGGCCCATACTGATGTTTGAAAAAATGGAGAATTTTAGCGGGCAATTAGCTCAGCTGGTTAGAGCGTTCGGTTCACATCCGAGAGGTCACTGGTTCGAATCCAGTATTGCCCATATAAAAGTATAGTTGGGGATGGCCGATAAAATTATTATGCGATTGCCGGGTAAAATAAACTGGGTAATCAAAACAGGCCCTGTAATAAAAGAAAAATTAAGACGCAGTCTTAGGTTTAAGCCAGAGACTGCGTTTTTTTGTTATTATGGCTGTTGATCAATCTAAGGAGCGAAGGATGCTAAATGACATTGAGATGCTCTTGAAACTCCAGGTTATCGATTATGACCTGGGAGAACTCGAGCGATCCAAAGAATATATACCTGACATGATGGAAAACCTGCGGCGAGAAATAAAGGAGACCGAGGAGCTTTTTCAGAGAACGAATAAAGAACTCAGCGAATCGAAAATCATCCAGAAAAATCTTGAACTGGAAGTGGCCGCCAAACAGGAAGAGCTTAAAAAGCTGCAGGGGCAGATGATGTCGATTAAGACTAATAAAGAATATGATGCCCTGATTTCGCAGATTGATAATGTCAAAGAAGCCATCAATGAACGTGAAACAAAAATACTGGAATTGATAGAGAAGGTCGACAAACTCGAAGGCAATATTGAGGATTTCAAGAAAAAGTCCGATGAGACGCGCGAACAGAATGAAAAACAGCTGGGAATCCTTCAGGAAAAAATGGACTCGGTGGGATCGAAAATAAGCAACATGGTGGTCCAGAGGGATCATATCGTTGAGAAAGTCCCCAAGAAAACAATGTCAATTTACAATCGGGTTCACAAGGTCAGGGGCGGCGAGGTCGTCGTTATAGTCAAGAAGCGGGCCTGCGGTTCATGTTACAAGGCCCTGCCGCCGCATATGATTCAGGAAATCAAAAGGGGCGATCAGATTATAACCTGCGACAATTGCGGTCGCATGCTGGTCTGGCAGGATGGTGAGAGCGAATAATATGGCTGGATTTTTACCCCGTGATGGATTGACTTTTGACGATGTTCTGCTGGTGCCGTCGCGGTCCGATGTACTCCCGCGGGATGTCGAAATTAAAACCAGGATTACTTCCAGAATCGCCCTGAATATTCCCATAATTTCGGCGGCCATGGATACCGTCACGGAATATCGCATGGGGATTGCCCTGGCCCGTCAGGGAGGACTCGGGATTATTCATAAAAACCTGTCACCGGAACGGCAGGCATCCGAAGTGGACAAGGTCAAGCGGTCCGAATCGGGCATGATTGTCGATCCGGTAACCATGTCTCCTGATCGGCCGATCGGTGAAGCTCTCCAAGTTATGAAGCATTACTCTATTTCGGGGATTCCTATCACCGAGAATGGCCGGCTGGTCGGGATTCTGACCAATCGGGATCTTCGTTTCCATAAAGACACCGCGACCCTTATCCGCGATGTCATGACCTGCAAAAACCTGATTACGGCTCCGGAGGGAACCGATCTCGATACCGCGCAGGAGCTTTTACATAAAAACCGTATTGAAAAATTGCTTATTGTCGATAGCGAGAATCATCTCAAGGGTTTGATCACCGTCAAAGATATCATGAAGAAGATTCAATATCCCGAAGCCTGCAAAGATCGATACGGCCGTCTCAGGATCGGAGCGGCAGTGGGAGTGGCCGGTGATCTGGAAAAAAGAGCGGACCTGTTGATCCGGGCCGGGGTGGATATCCTGGCGGTTGATTCTTCGCATGGTCATTCAGTCGGTGTTTTGAAAACCGTGGAATTCTTGAAAAAGAAATTTCCCGATAAGCCGGTCATGGCCGGCAATATAGCGACTCGTGATGGGGCGAAAGCCCTGATTGAGGCCGGTGCCGACACGATTAAGGTCGGTATCGGACCGGGATCCATTTGTACTACCCGGGTCGTTACCGGATGCGGGGTCCCGCAGATTACAGCCATTATAGAAGCTGTGGAGGCGGCTCGCGAAAAGAATATCCCGGTTATTGCCGATGGGGGGATCAAATATTCCGGCGATATTACCAAAGCCCTGGCGGCCGGAGCGGCCGCGGTTATGCTCGGCTCGATTCTGGCCGGGACCGAGGAATCGCCCGGCGAGACAGTCCTTTATGAAGGAAGGACATATAAAACCTACCGGGGAATGGGATCGGTCGAGGCCATGAAGGCCGGAAGCAGTGACCGCTATTTCCAGGAGCATCAGGAAGAAGTCTCCAAATTCGTCCCCGAAGGTATCGAGGGCCGGGTTCCCTATAAGGGGGAATTATCCAGCACCATATATCAGCTGATCGGAGGTCTTCGGTCCGGCATGGGAATTTGCGGAGCCCATGATATTGCGGAGCTTCAGGAAAAAGCCCGATTTATCAAGGTTACCCATGCCGGTGTTATTGAATCTCATCCGCATTCGGTGACAATTTCAAAAGAAGCGCCGAATTACAGGCGGATGACTTAAAACTGAAAAATGTTAACGTATGTGATATAAACGAAGTTCGGAAAGAGGGAAAAACGGTCGCGCTTTATGATTACGTAGAGTGAGGAAAGTCCGAGCTCCATAGAGCCGGGGTGCCCGGTAACACCGGGGCGGAGTGATCCGACGGAAAGTGCCACAGAAAACATACAGCCCAACCGGCCGCCGTCAGGCGGCCGGAGGCAATGGTGAAAACGAGGTGTAAGAGACCCCGCCTGTCACGGGTAATCGTGGCAGGGGTAAACCCCACCCGGAGCAAGGCCAAATAGGAAAAGAGGGGCTGGCTCGCCCCGTTTGATTTTCGGGTAGGCCGCATGAACCGGCAGGTAACTGCCCGGTCCAGATAAATGGCCGGACCGCCACCGGCGGAACAGAACTCGGCTTATTTTTCTCT
This sequence comes from Candidatus Zixiibacteriota bacterium, assembly GCA_016933955.1. Lineage (NCBI taxonomy): Bacteria > Pseudomonadati > Candidatus Zixiibacteriota > Candidatus Zixiibacteriota bacterium. Next base: position 129,121 of record JAFGTT010000032.1, on the reverse strand, counting down.
TTCCGGCTTCTTGTTAAAGGAAGCCGACATGAATTGGGCAACCAGATCAGTCCCCTTGAAGTGGGTTGTGGCTCCTGATCCCGATCCTGAATTACTGCAGGAGATTGCCTCCCAGCTGGGCTTGGAAAAAGTCGTCGTAAAAATTCTCTTCAACCGCCAGATCGACTCCATCGAGGCTATCGAGAGATTTCTCAAGCCGACCATGGATGATCTTCAGGACCCGTTCCTGATGCTCAATATGGATAAAGCGGTCGAGAGAATTTTAAGCGCCCTTCGGGAAAATGAAAAAATCATGGTTTACGGGGACTATGATGTCGATGGCATTACCGCCGCATCGCTTCTTTACCTGGTCTTAAACAAGCTGGGAGCACAGGTGTCCTATTACCTGCCCAATCGCCTGATCGAGGGTTACGGTCTCTCGGTGGATGGTATCAAGGAGGCCTCGTCGCAGGGAGTGTCACTGATAGTCTCGGTCGATACCGGGGTGACGGCGGTCGATGAGGTTGAGTATGCCCGGTCGCTGGGAATCGAGTGCATCCTGACCGATCACCACGAACAGGGAGAAATTCTGCCCAAAGCGGTGGCCCTGGTCAATCCCAAACAAAAGGATTGCAGTTATTCCGGCGGGGATCTTTCCGGGGTCGGAGTTGCTTTCAAACTGGCCCAGGCGCTTTATCGCCGTTTGCAACAGGACGAAACCGAACTGGAAGAACATCTTGATTTAGTGGCTTTGGGGACCTCGGCCGATATTGTCCCGCTGGTCGGGGAAAACCGGGTCCTGACCAAATTCGGAATTCGGCAGATTGCCCGCACCACCAAACCCGGCTTGAAATCGCTGGCTTTTGTTTCCGGATTGATGGGCAAAGAGATCGGAACTGGCCAGGTGGTCTTCATCCTGGCGCCGCGAATCAACGCCGTCGGCCGGCTGGGCGATGCCCAGATGGCCATCAAGCTTTTAACCACCAAGGATGAAAGATCAGCCTCAGAAATCGCCCGGATGCTCGATAAGGAAAACCAGCGCCGTAAAAATATCGACGAAAAAACCCTTAACGAAGCCCTGGAACAGATTCGCGAGGTGGTCGATCTCGAAAACGATCGGGCCATTATCCTGGCTTCGGAGGGCTGGCACCAGGGGGTGATCGGGATTGTTGCCAGCCGGCTGGTGGAAAAATACCATCTTCCCACTGTCATGATCGCCATTGATAACGGCGAGGGAAAAGGTTCAGCCAGGTCTATTCCCGGATTTCATCTGTGCGATGCTCTTCGGAAATGCGAGGATCTGCTGTTGCGTTACGGCGGGCATAAATACGCCGCCGGATTGACAATCAAGCCGGAAAATATCGATGCTTTCCGGGAACGTCTCAAGGAAGTCTCGAAAACGATGCTGACAGATGAGGATTTGATTGCCAAGCTGTATATCGATGCCGAGATCGAATTAACCCAGATTAACGACCGGTTGCTTAATGTTATCGAGACCTTCGCTCCTTTCGGACCGCAGAATATGCGGCCGGTTTTTCTTACCCGGAACTGCGAGATTGTCGGACAGCCGTATTGTGTCGGCCGCAACCACCTGAAAATGAAGGTGCGTAAGGGTGAGGCGGTTTTTGATGTGATCGGTTTCGGGTTCGGCGAATGGGCCAACAAGCTCTCCGGACGCGGGTCATTGGTCGATCTGGTATATGTTGTCGAGTATAATTCCTGGGACGGTCATACCAGAATACAACTGCGCCTGAAAGATATTCGGCTGGCCGCCGGGGATGCCGATTATTACGGTTAGTAACCATGACGGTTATCGAGAAATTTCTCCAGGGTGACCAGGCCGCGCTGGCCCGGATTATTTCGTTTATCGAGGATGCCGAACCCGGTTACCAGAATGTTCTGGCGCGCCTGTATCCCGGATCGGGGAAGGCTATTAAAATAGGCTTTACCGGGCCGCCCGGGGCCGGGAAATCATCGCTGGTCAATAATATCTCCAAGTCATTGGCGCGGAACGGAAGCAGAATAGCCGTTATTGCGGTCGATCCCAGTTCGCCCTTTACCGGCGGAGCCCTGCTGGGGGATAGGATTCGCCTGACCGATATGCCGACCGATGGCTCGATTTTTATCCGCTCTATGGCCACGCGCGGCTCCCAGGGGGGGCTGGCGGCGGCGACCGGCAATGTTGCCACCGTCCTCGATGCTTTCGGATTTGATTATATCCTGATCGAGACGGTCGGGGTGGGGCAAATCGAACTGGATATTGTTGATGCCTGCGATACGGTCGTGGTGGTGCTGGTGCCCGAATCGGGCGATGCCATTCAAACCCTTAAAGCCGGATTGATGGAGATTGCCGATATTTTTGCGGTCAACAAGGCCGATCGTCCCGGAGCGGAAAACCTGGTAATGGAACTCAATTCCACGCTCGATATCAAGCGCCATACGGCAGATTGGGAACATCCGGTGGTGGCGACCGAAGCAATCAATAACAAAAATACCGATGGGCTTATTGAACAGATCAACCGGCATCTGGAATGGGCCGGCCGGTCGGGATGGATCGAGCGGCATCGCAAGCGCCAGATCGAAAAGAAAATATTCAATATTCTGCAGTTTCATGTCAATCGTATGATAAGGGAGAAACTTTCCGAGGTGGCCAATATCGGCGAGGCGGTGACCAGAATCTATGAACGCCAAAGCGATCCATACACCGAAAGTCGTCGATTACTCAAACTTTCGGCTGAAAACCTGACAAACTCGTTGCCTTGATATACTAATTTTACATATATTAAATCTATAGATCTGGGGGGCGTTAACGAATTAATTTTATTTTGAAGTGATGGGAATATCTTCATGATTCCTGTCTGTGATAAATGCGCGTTGCCGACAACAGGATATTTACATGGCAGGTGATGGTGATGACGTATAAACTGGCAGTGCAGGACAAAGGCCACTATTATCATTTCGTTGTGACCGGTGAAAACACCATTGAAAATGTCAGTAGTTACCTTGGCGAGATTCATAAAATATGTATCAGGGATGGCTGTTCGCGAGTCTTGATAGAAGAAAACTTCGAGGGGCCCGGGTTGGGAACAATGCCTATCTATGATATTATCACTGATATCGGGTTGCAGGCGCGCATGACTGTCAGGAAAATCGCGTTTATCAACGCCAATCCCGATCATGATATCAGGGAGATGAAATTCGCCGAAACGGTGGCAGTCAATCGCGGCGTAAATATCAAGGTTTTTTCAAATGTGGCCGAGGCCGAAGAATGGATTTTGTCCGGAATCGGCGATACTCAACAGGCCAAAGACTGATATTTATTACAGCGTTTATTCCTTCTGAGAAATGATCGAAATTCCGGCCTGAAGGGAATTTTATCGGGCCGTCTTTTTATTATTAACTCCTCCGGGCCAGAGCGGTGTCCTCATTATCCGGAAAATATTTCCAATCCGACGATTTCCTATCCCGAAACCGTATATGTCGTAAAGAATAAGAGGACGGTCCAAGGGGCTTGATTTTTGGTCCCAAAGTTATTAACTTGTAAAACTATTTAAAATCGGAGAAGATCGTGTTTGATAAAGAATTCCTGAAGGATTTGGAGAATAAGAAAAAGGACTGGGACAAGGAAGCGGATAAATTTCGCGCCAAAAAATCCCGCCCCAAATTCATTACTATTTCCGGCGACGAGGTCAAAGACCTTTACACCCCAACTGATGTGGATAGCTCGAAGTTTTATGAAAAAGTCGGTTTTCCCGGCCGGTTTCCTTACACCCGCGGGGTCCATCACACCATGTATCGAAGCCGCCTGTGGACCATGCGGCAGTTTTCCGGGATGGGGACACCGAAACAGACCAACGAACGGTACCATTACCTGCTGAAAAACGGTCAGACCGGGCTTTCAGTGGCTTTCGACTTACCGACCCTGATGGGTTATGACAGCGATCATGCCCGCTCGCTGGGGGAGGTGGGTAAATGCGGGGTGGCGGTCGATTCGCTGGCCGATATGGAAATCATTTTCGACGGGATCAACCTGGGTGAGGTATCGACCTCGATGACCATCAACGCTCCGGCCTCGGTTTTGCTGGCGATGTATCTGGCCGTCGCCGAGAAACAGGGTGTCCCGTTCGAGAAACTCCGCGGAACCCTGCAGAACGACATATTGAAAGAATATATCGCTCAGAAGGAATGGATTTACCCGCCGGAACCGTCGATCCGTCTGATCACCGACTTGATGGCCTTCTGCACCGACCATGTCCCGCAGTGGAACACGATCTCGATTTCCGGCTATCATATTCGCGAAGCGGGATCGACCGCCGCCCAGGAGCTGGCGTTTACCCTGGCCGATGGATTCACTTATATCGAGGCGGCCATTAAAGATGGGCAGGATGTCGATGCTTTTGCGCCGCGGCTGTCGTTTTTCTTCAATGCCCACCAGGACTTCTTCGAGGAAATCGCCAAGTACCGGGCGGCGCGGAGGATTTTCGCCCGCCGGATGAAGGATAAGTACAAAGCCAAACAGGAACGTTCATGGCTGTTGCGGTTTCACACCCAGACGGCCGGATGTTCGCTGACCGCCCAGCAGCCGGAGAATAATATCGTCCGCACCGCGCTCGAGGCTCTTTCGGGGGTACTCGGCGGAACCCAGTCACTTCATACCAATTCGATGGATGAAACCCTGGCGTTGCCGTCCGAGAAGGCGGTCCTGATCGCCCTTCGGACCCAGCAGGTTATCGCTCATGAGACCGGGGTGGCCAATACCATCGACCCGCTGGCGGGATCATATTTTATCGAGGCCATGACCGACAAAATCGAAGCCGAGGCGGAGAAATATCTGGATGAGATCGAACGGCGCGGCGGAGTGGTTAAATGTATCGAGGAGGGGTATCTCCAGCGCGAGATCGCCAAAGCGTCGTACCGTTACCAGAAAGAAATCGAGAAAAAAGAGCGGATCATTGTCGGGATCAACGAGTATGTGATGGATAAGGAGAAAATCGAGATCCCGATTTTGAAAATCGATGCTTCGGTGGAGCAGGAGCAGACCACCTTCATCAAAAAAATCCGGGCCGAGCGGGATAACGATAAAGTGAACCGGACGCTCGAGGATTTGAAGAAATGCGCCGCCGGGGACGGCAACACGCTCAAGGCGATACTGGACTGCGTGCGGGTGTATGCCACCGAGGGGGAGATTTGCGACGCTTTGCGTCCGATTTTCGGCGAGTACATCGAACCCCCGATAATTTGATATTTAGTAAAATAAGTTAACCTGATATATTTAAGACAAAATTAAATGGCAGAGAAAATACGAGTGCTGTTGGCTAAACCGGGACTTGATGGACACGACCGCGGAATCAAAGTCATTGCGGCCGCGTTCCGCGACGCCGGGTTCGAAGTGATCTATTCGGGCCTGCGCCAGACACCGGATATGATTGTCAATGCCGCTATCCAGGAAGATGTCGATGCCATCGGCGTATCGATTCTCTCCGGGGCGCACATGACCCTCTTTCCGGCGATCAAGAAACTCCTGGTTGAGAAAAAAGCCGACAATATCATCCTGTTCGGCGGCGGGATTATTCCCGACGAGGATATCCCGGAGCTGGAAAAACAGGGAATAGACAGAATCTTTACTCCCGGAGCGACTACCGATGAGGCGATCGAATATCTTCGCCGGGCGGTATCCTCGCGGAAAAAAGATGAACAGATAATGTAGCCGAACCGCGCGCTACGCTTTCGAGAGGATCAAATTCAATTCCAATATCTCAGGAGGAGAAATGAGGCATAATGTAGATGAGAGACAGCAGGCTGTTCGCGACCGCGTGAAAGAGTTTGCCGAAAAAGAGATTCTTCCGGTTTGCCGGGAACTCGACCGCAAGCAGGAAGCTTTCCCCAAAGATTACTATATGAAACTGGCCAAGGCCGGATTGATCGGATTCGCCATGCCGAAGCAGTACGGCGGCGGTGGATATTCCAATGTCGAATATATCACCCTGATCGAAGAACTGGCGTACTACGATGCCCCGACCGCTCTTCTGGCGGCCGTCCCGGAACTGGCCACCTACCCGATTTTCACCTTCGGGACCGAAGAGCAGAAAAAGAAGTACGTCCCCAAGTGCGCCTCGGGCGAGCTCATCCCGGCTTTCGTTCTGACCGAGCGCAACGCCGGATCGGATGCCGCCAACCAGGAGACGGTGGCCCTGATCGAGGGTGATCATTTTGTCATCAACGGCGAAAAGATTTTTATTATGCACGGTGATGCGGCCACGCTGGCGGTGCTGTTCTGCCGGATCGGCGAGGCGGGTGAAGGACGCCCGAGAGTTTCCTCGATCCTGGTCGAAACCAACACCCCGGGCTGGAAAGCCTTCACTCTCAAGCACAAAATGGGAATGCGGGCGGCCACCACCGGCCGGATCGAATTGAAGGATGTCAAGGTTCCGGTGAGTCAGCAATTGGGCGAGACCGGCAAAGGCTTCAAGATCGCCATGAACACCCTCGACGGAGCGCGGATCGGGGTCGCGGCGCAGGGAGTCGGTTTGGCCCAGCGGGCGCTCGATGAATCGATCGATTATGCCAAGAAACGGATAGCCTTCGGCGCCCCGATTGCCAAATTGCAGGCGATTCAGTGGATGATTGCCGATATGGCGACTCAGCTTGAAGCGGCCCGACTGATGACCTATAAGTCAGTGCAGAAACAGGATGCCGGCGAAAGGTTCTCGCTCGAAGCCTCGCAGGCCAAACTGTTTGCGACCGAAGTGGCCCGGTTCTGTGTCGATCGGGCGATGCAGATTCACTCCGGCTATGGTTATATCGGCGAGTTCTCGGTGATCGAGAAATTGTACCGCGATCAGCGCGTCACCGAAATCTACGAAGGAACCTCGGAGGTCCAGCGCCTGGTTATTGCCGGCAATTATCTGCGTTAATAATGAAATTCGGTGATTTTGAATTAATACCCTTCGTCGAGCGGCGTTTCAAGCTCGACGGAGGGACCATGTTCGGAGTCATCCCCAAAAAAATCTGGGGACGGCTGGTGCCGGTTGATGACAATAACCTGGTACCGATGGAAACCAACCTGTTTGTTCTTAAGACCGGCCGAACCAATCTTCTGCTCGATACCGGATTCGGTGACTGCCTGACCGATTCGGAAAAGAAAATCTATGGCATTACCGGAGAAACCGAAATGGAAAACGGCCTGAAAACGTCCGGAATATCCGATGATGAAATCGATATCGTGTTCCTCAGCCATCTCCATACCGACCATGCCGGGGGAGCGGTCATAAAAAGCGATCACGGTATGAAACCGAGGTTTCCCAAAGCCCGCCATATCGTGCAGAAAAGAGAATGGAACGATGCCATGCATCCCAACGAACGAACAACGGCGGTATATATCCCGGAGAGACTCAGGATACTCGAGGAATCGGGACAACTGGAATTGATTGACGGCGAGAAGGAGATATTTCCGGGAGTAAAGGCAATCCCGACCGGGGGACATACCCCCGGGCACCAGGCCATCGAGATGTCTTCCGGCGGCAAAACGGTGGTGTATTACGCCGACATCGTTCCCTCGTCACTTCATATGCGGATACCTTATGTGGCCGCGGTCGATCTTGATCCGACCCGTACTATGGAAGTCAAGCGGAAACTGGTTGAATATCTACTTGAGGGGGATAAGGCGATTGTGTTCGATCATGATACAATCATGAAAATCGGGCAATTGCGGCAAACCGACGGTAAAATTATTGTGGATAAAATCGAATAGAGGAAACAATTAAATCATAAAAACCGAGCACCGGATGGCCTGTTTATGGATTTAAAAGAAAAACTTCAGAAACTGGAAGAGATGCGCCGGTTGGCGAAACTCGGGGGTGGAGAAAGCAAGATTGAAGCCCAGCATGAGAAAGGCAAGTTGACCGCCCGGGAACGGCTGGAACTTCTTCTGGACAAGAATTCTTTTGAGGAATTCGATATGTTTGTTACCCATCGCTCGTTCGATTTCGGTTTGGCCGATAAGAAAATCCTGGGCGATGGGGTGGTGACCGGATGCGGGACGATTGACGGCCGCAAGGTTTTTGTGTTTTCACAGGATTTTACCGTTTTCGGAGGATCATTATCCGGGGCTCATGCGGAGAAAATCTGCAAGATCATGGATATGGCTTTGAAAGTGGGAGCACCGGTGATCGGGCTCAATGATTCCGGTGGGGCGCGTATCCAGGAGGGAGTTGTCTCCCTTGGCGGTTACGCCGATATCTTTCTGCGCAACACCCTGGCCTCGGGTGTGATTCCGCAGATCTCGGTCATTCTCGGTCCCTGCGCGGGCGGGGCGGTTTACAGCCCGGCCATTACCGATTTTATCCTGATGGTCAAAAAAACCTCATACATGTTTGTTACCGGCCCCAATGTGGTCAAGACCGTAACCCATGAACAGGTGACTTCCGAGGAACTGGGCGGAGCCATGGCCCATGCCTCGAAATCCGGGGTGGCCCATTTCGCCTGCGAGAATGAGGCCGATGCTATTGCCTGTCTGAGGAAACTGATCGGGTTTATCCCGCAGAATAATCTGGAAAACCCGCCATTCGTCGAAAATTCCGATTCGCTCGACCGCATGGATGCGGCTTTAAATAACATCGTTCCGACCGATCCCAATAAATCATACAATATCAAGGATGTCATCTGGCGGGTGGTGGATAACGGTGAATTTTTGGAGGTGCATGCCGATTTCGCCGCCAATATTGTGGTCGGCTTCGCTCATCTGGGCGGCCGCTCGATCGGGATTATCGCCAACCAGCCGGAAGTGCTGGCGGGATGCCTGGATATCAATTCCTCGACCAAGGCGGCCCGGTTTATCCGTTTCTGTGATGCTTTCAATATTCCCATCCTGACATTCGAGGATGTTCCCGGTTTTCTGCCCGGGACCGATCAGGAGCACGGCGGAATTATAAAAAACGGGGCCAAACTCCTCTATGCCTATTGCGAGGCAACCGTCCCGAAAGTTACCGTAATCACCCGTAAGGCGTACGGCGGGGCCTACGATGTTATGAATTCCAAGCATATCCGGGGTGATATGAATTATGCCTGGCCGACGGCCGAGATCGCGGTTATGGGCCCCAAGGGCGCGGTCGAGATCATCTTCAAAAAAGATATTGCCGGAGCGAAGGACCCTGAAAAAGAAATCGATAAGAAAACCGAGGAATACCGGGACAAATTCGCCAATCCCTTTATTGCCGCCGGGCGGGGGTATTTGGATGATATTATCGAACCGAAAACCACCCGGCCGCGTTTGATCCGGGCCTTTGAGATGCTGGAGACGAAACAGGACAGTGTCCCGGCCAAGAAACACGGGAACATCCCGTTGTAGAAAAATGTGTACATGTCAATGAAACAGAGAATCAAGAAAATCCTGGTTGCCAACCGGGGCGAAATCGCCATTCGGATAATGCGGGCTTGCCATGATGCCGGAATAAAATCGGTGGCCGTTTTTTCCGATTGTGACCGGACGGCGTACCATGTCCGGCTGGCCGACGAGGCCTTCCATATCGGGCCGTCGCCCTCGCGGGAGAGCTATCTCAAGCAGGATAATATCATCAAGGCGGTTCGGAAATCGGGGGCCGATGCGGTGCATCCGGGCTACGGTTTTCTGGCCGAGAACGCCGAATTCGCGAAACGGTGCGAGAAAGAAGATATTATTTTTATTGGGCCGAAATCAGAGACAATCGCCCTTCTGGGCGATAAACTCGAAGCCCGGCGCTTGGCTCTGAGAGCCGGTTTGCCGGTGACCCCGGGAACCGATTTCGATCTTAAAGAGGCCGATAAGGTAATCGCCCGGGCCGGTGAAATAGGCTACCCGGTGCTGGTCAAGGCGGCCGCCGGGGGGGGCGGAAAAGGGATGAGGATTGTCCGGAAGGAAAGCCAATTGGCCGAATCGATCCAGTCGGCAATCCGGGAGGCCGGTTCGGCTTTCGGTGACGGGCGGGTTTACCTGGAGAAATACCTTCTTCGGCCGCGGCATATCGAAATCCAGATTCTGACCGACAGTCACGGCAATGCCGTTTATCTCGGAGAACGGGAATGTTCCATCCAGCGGCGGCATCAGAAGGTAATCGAGGAAACACCCTCGCCGGTGGTCTCGAAGGAATTACGGGAGCGGATGGGCAAAGCGGCGGTGAGTATCGCCCGCGAATCGGGTTACCTCGGGGCCGGAACCGTCGAATTCCTGGTTGATGAGGAATTGAATTTCTATTTTCTCGAAGTCAACACTAGGTTGCAGGTGGAACATCCGGTAACCGAGATGGTGACCGGGGTGGACCTGGTCCGGGAGCAAATCCGGATCGCCGAGGATTTACCGATGTCAATCAGGCAGGAGGATATTGTCCCGCGCGGTCATGCTATCGAGTGTCGGATATATGCCGAGGACCCGCATAACGATTTCATGCCCTCAACCGGGACCATCGCAGAATACCGCGAACCGGCCGGTCCGGGTATCCGGGTCGATTCCGGGGTAGTCAGCGGATCGCAGATTCCGGTGTACTATGATCCTATTATTTCAAAACTGGTGATCTGGGGCAAAGACCGTCAGGAAGCCATCGAGCGAACCCGGCGGGCGCTGGGTGAGTACCGGATTTCGGGGGTTCATTCAACCATCGGCTTCGGCTGTTCGGTGATGCGTTCGCCGCGTTTTATCATGGGCGATTATGCCACCGATTTTATCGATGTCGAATTTCCGCATCGGAAATTCGAGTGTCCGGAGGCTGACCAGGCGGAAAAAGCGGCGATCGCGGCCATTATTTATGATTTCCTGAACCGTAATAAAATCAATACCGGGTTCGGGACCAGTGCCGAACCATGCAGCGAATGGGTCCGGCATCACAGACGGGATGCCATTCGCCGGCTGAAAAACGATTAAAATTATGAATATAACCAGAGAACGATATATCGTCACGGTGGACGACAACGAATTCGAACTGGAAATGTCACTGGACAGCGGTAATTTTATCGTCGAGTATAACGGCGACCGCTATGTGGTGGCGGTCGATCGCCTGACGGACAAGAAATTCCTTTTCAATATCAATGACAGCTCCAGCGAGGTGGATATTATCCGCGATATGGATTTACTGCATGTGTTTCTTGAGGGTAAGGAGATGGATGTCCGGGTCGAACCATATTACCTGGCGGAGTTGCGTAAACGAGCCGGGGTGACGTCGAGCGGCCCGGAAGATAAAACCATAAAAGCCCCTATGCCGGGACTGGTCCTGAAAGCCGAGGTTCAACCCGGCGATAAAGTTGAAAAAGGAACCACCCTGATTATAATCGAGGCCATGAAAATGGAAAATATGATCAAAGCCCCATCGGATGGGACGGTCAGGGAAATTTTCGTTAAGACCGGGCAGGCAGTGGATAAAAATGATAAACTTGTCGAAATGGAATAATTGTATAACAAATTATGAATGATTTATTTAAAAGTGCCTGATTGGTAGAGATTTGAGGATATGATTATGAAGTATTACCTGTTTTCAGGGTTAATAATCGGTTTACTGATTCTTATCGGCTGTAACGATCATAAGGAAACCCAAAAACCCCCCCCAACAGAAGAGGTGTCCGATGATGTGGCCCAGATAACGGCGGCCATGAAAGAGATGATTGATCGGTTGAAAGAGGGGGATAAGACAGTCCTCTATGAATCGGAATTCACCTACTACAAAGACGAGGTGCCGCTTTCGGAGTATATGGAACTGCAACGGGTCAAGTTTTATCCCTATGATTCCCTGTCTCATATCGAGGTGGATAGCGTGGAGCTTATGGGTGATTCGGCCGCTGTGAAAGTCAGTCTGTATTACACCACTGCCGAAGCGAAGGAGAATTCGAAAAGTTTTAGAACCAAATTCTATCGCAGCCAGGGACGCTGGGTTAAACCGTATATGTCACGCTGGCCCGATGAATTCGAGTACCTGCAACGTATTAAGGCTTATGAAGAGGCTGTCAAAACGGAAAAAGCCGGGAAAGAAGGTCAATAGCCATGTCAGATATATCACATATCGGGATTGCCGTCGATAATCTCGATAAGGCGACCGAAGCGTACTCCAGCATTCTGGGCTATCCCCCCGTGCTGGTTGAAGAAGTCTCCGATCAAAAGGTCAAGGTGGCCATGTTCGCCTCGCACAATGATCCTCATTCGGGACATATCGAATTACTTTCCGGAACCGAACCGGGCAGTCCGGTCAGCAAGTTCATTGAGAAGCGGGGTCCGGGATTGCATCACCTGGCCATTCTGGTCGATGATATTGAAGTCAAACTGGCGGAATTGAAACGACAGGGATATCGGCTGATCGATGAAAAGCCGAGAATCGGCGCCGGCGGAAAGAAAATCGCCTTTGTGCATCCGGCTTCGACCGGCGGAGTCCTGATGGAACTTCAGGAACGCTGACGGGCTTTTAAGATTTATTGATAACCGCTCTGGTCTCCCCGCATCGGGAGCAGGAGCGGTTTTCTTTATGGTTGATTTTACCGCATTCGGTGCATCGCCAGAAGTTCCCGGAGTCCCGGCCAAGAGGATTTCGCGACCGTTGAATACGACGGCTCCGGGCATAGAAAAAGGCCGAGAGCCCCAGGAGTAATAACAATAACAGATAAGCAGACAGATTTTTTGAGGGGTAAAGATCATCTGCAAGCGGAATAGTTATCTCGAAAGATTGCAGGAGATGATTGATTACAGCCGTCTGAGAGGAGTCTAAATCCCCGGGCGCTTCGGCTAACAGCAGATATAGTACCTGTCCGCCTACGGCAGGCTGGACGACAATTCCCCGTAGATGCATAATCCTCGCGTTTTCCGGGATGCTGTCCCGAACAGTGAATTCGATTTGAAAATCCGCCCGAGGGCCGATAACAGTATATTCAGGTTCGAGGGCAAGTCCCGAGTCGATCCCCAGCTCAAAATATAATCCCGATATGGCTTTGCCCAGGTCGGCATCGGATTCCAATCGATTGGTATCCTCGATAACATGTCGGAAAATACCAATCGTTACTGTCGGTTCCCGGACCGAATAAATCCGTATCCGATTATCAATTGAATCATCAACCGCCCAGTCCTGGGGTATGGCAACCGTGCAGTCCATCCGGTCCGAGTGATATTTTCCCCCGGCCGGAGCCGCCGCAAACAGACCGACAAAGAATATGGCTGCGAATAAAAATCTGCCCATATTTTATTTATCGGGATATTTATATTTCAATCAAGCGACCCGGTAAAGGCGGGGTCCTCATGGCTTTTTCGGGGTTTTGCGGGCTCGATGAAATTCCTTGACGGTGATGGCGTTGAAATCAGCGACCAGCGAACTCATGATTCCTCTTATAGCCGCCTGGAGAAACTCCTTTTTGGTGAAGAGCGGCGAATAGACAAAAGAATGTCCTTCCTTTTGACGGGACAGGAGGCCTTTTTCGACCAGGCGAGCCATAACCGTCATTACAGTTGTATAGGCGTATTTATGATTCTTGTTGATAAAATACAAAACCCGCTTGACTGTCATGGGGTCGTTGGCCCAGATGATTTCCATCAATTCCGCCTCGAGCTTGCCCAGAAATTTCTCCAGGCCGGGACGGTCAGGATGGACAATAAGATTGATATTACCGGGCTCGGTCATTTGATGTCGATGGTCTTGCGGCTGAAGATTAATTTTGCCCCCAGGCCAATTAAGATGATCGGCCAGAAATAATCCCAGAAGCCGCCCGGGATATAACCTAATTTGGCCAGCAGAAGCAGGATACCTGAGATTACCAGAATAGAACCGATAAACATAGTGCCTCCCTAAAAAGATTTAATAATACGGAATATTCATGTGATTTGAATCGGTGTCAATATAAATGTCATTCCCTATAGGTTCCGCCGCACGGCCTCGAGATTTTCGAAGGGCAGCTCCGGGGCGATGGCGCAGGTGGGTGCAAAGACAAATCTGCGGCCAGTGGTTTTTTCTTTCAACCTGGCGATTTCATGCTCAATCTCAGCCGGATGGCTATGCCATAACCAGCCTTTATCATCGAGCCCGGCCGCGATTACTTTGTCGCCGAGAAATCCAAAAGCCTGATCAAGCGGCGGGTTGGTCGGGTGGCTGTCATCCCAGTTGATGAAGCTAACCGGGTAGTCGGCCAGGGAGCGAAGGAAGTTATTGCTGTGACAGACATGAAGCATATTAAACCGACTCTCATTAACCGCTTTCAGGATTCTCAGGTCATATGGCCGACCGTATTTTTCATACTCGAGTAAGGTCATATTCTCCGACGAGGCCCATTCCAGGGTGGCATAAAAGATACCGTCAGCGCCCGCATCGAGACATTTGAGGGCGAATTTTTCAAAGGTGAGAGTGATATTATCCAGGGCCCGGATAACCTTATCGGGAGATTCGGCCAGATGCCATTTTAATTTTTCGGTCGATCCAACCAGGTACCGGGCAATCCCGAGCGGACAGAAGATGGTCATCAGAAGAGGCAGATCGGGATCGGAATCCCGGCGAATCAGTCGGATGGCTTTTAAATGGTCAGCCAGAATCGGTGCCGAAAGGGGAAGCGGTTCGATTTTATCCCAGTCATCAATTTGCCTGACTGCGAATTCGATCTTGCGATGTTTGGTACATTCATCGGTTGACCATTCCAGGCGGTTGCCCCAATCCTCGACGTGGTAACTGGCGCGGGGATTGATTTTCATGAAATCCCAATCGAATCTTTTCTGGAAAGCCAGCATCGCCTCGGCCAGATCAGCGGCGGTGGATTCCCGGTGGTAAAAATGTCTCCATGCCGAACCGGCGAATCGATCCGGCTTTTCCCCGGCCATTATTCTCTCCAGACGTTCCCGATGCGACAGCTTTTCTCCGATCATTTATTCTTCTTTTTTCCAATCCTCTTCGAGTTTGTAATAGTGTTTCGGATATACCGGGGTATAGCCCAAAAATGAGGGCGTGGGGTACCGAATACCACCATGATGTGTCCCCTCCAGTCCGGCGATAAGGTCTTCCTCGATTCCGGCCGGAAATGACATGGCCATTTCGTGATCCTGGGTCTGGCCAAAAACCCGGTCGCCGTAGCAGGGTAAAATAATCTGGGGCTGACCGGTTTTCATCGTTTCGACACAGATATCGGCGCAGTCGAGACGGCCGGAAAATTTACTGATCAGATAACCGCCTTTGCGATACAGGACGGCAGTAAGGAGTCTCATAACCTGGGCCGAATCGCCATATATCAGAAACAGGTGGGGGACAAAATCGGCCCGGGAGATCGGCGCCGTAAGGATATAACGATATTCCTTGAAAGAAAATTTGGGAACCTCGGCCTCGGTTTTGGCGCCGACCTGCCTGGTTTCTGTGAACATCCCGGCGCACATTTCGCCGCAGGTAAAACTCCCCGTTTCTTTTTTAAATCCGAAGGCGGTCAGAGCCAGGGGACAATTGATATCCTCTTCGCCGACAGCCACCTGCCAGCCATAGCGGCGGGCCATGGAAAAGGTCTGACACACCGACACTTTGATTCCCATATCCCGTTGGGGCCGTTTGGTTCGCAAAGAGTAGTCGTCGCCCTCCTTTAGAAAACGGATGGCCAGAGGGAACGATCCGGGTTTGACATACTTGGTCAGGGCTTCATCCAATTTCTGAAACATGATAATCCCCTCATAAAGATTAGATTTATTTAATTAAAGAAAATACTAAGATCGGGGCAAGAATATTTGCTGTGTAATTAATGAACATTGCCGATGACCCGTATGCAGAGGATGGGCCACTTTGCCGAATAAGTACCATGTTGAGCCGCATCTTTTTACGGCTTATGTGAGGAGATCAAATGCCGCGCAGGATTTTGGTTGTCGACGATGAGCAGTCGATGTGTGATTTCATGGAAATCATGCTGACCAAAGAGGGTTACCAGGTCGATACGACCATTTCCAGCATGCAAGCTATACAGCAGGCGGCCGCCAGTAACTATGACCTGATTGTCGCCGATATGATGATGCCGGAGATGTCGGGACTGGAACTGCTCAAGAAGGTCAAGCGGGGTCGACCCGAACAGGATTTTATCGTTATGACTGCTTTCGCCTCGGTGGAAACGGCGATCGAGGCTATGAAAGAGGGCGCTCTCGATTATATCACCAAACCGTTTAAAATCGATGAGATCAAACTGGTCATTGAAAAATCGGTCAGCCGCAGGCATCTCAAGGAAGAGAATGAGATGCTCAAGCAACAGATCAAACGGGATTTTTCATTCGACAATTTTATCGGGCAGTCGGAAGATATTATTGAATTGAAAAAGCTGGCTCGGAAGGTGGCGGTAACCGATTCGACTGTCATGATCCGGGGAGAATCCGGAACCGGTAAGGACCTGATCGCCAGAGCGGTACATAATGCCTCCGACCGGGCTTCCGGTCCGTTTGTCACTATCAACTGCGCCGCACTCCCGGAGACGCTTCTGGAATCGGAACTGTTCGGTTATCGCAAAGGAGCTTTCACCGGCGCTATCAAGGATAAAGATGGGCTGTTTAAAATCGCCGATGGCGGAACCTTTTTCCTTGACGAAGTCGGGAATACCTCACCGGCCATTCAGGTAAAACTCCTTCGTGTCCTGGAGGATAAAATCATTACTCCGGTCGGTGATACCCGGCCGATCGAGGTTGATGTCCGCTTGATTGCGGCTACCAACGCCGATCTGGAAGAGGATGTCAAGGCGGGACGGTTTCGCTCGGATTTGTTTTATCGGTTGAATGTTATCCCACTTCATATTCCCCCGTTGCGCCAGAGAATTGAGGATATTCCGATTCTGACCAATCATTTTGTCGCGCGTTACTGCCAGAGGAACAATGTTGATCTCAAGGTTCTAAGTGCGGAGGCCATGGAGGCGTTGCATAAATATGACTGGCCCGGCAATGTCCGGGAACTGGAGAATTGTATCGAGCGGGCGGTATTGTTTTCAAGAGCGGAATCGATCGGGATTTCCGATTTTCCGAAAAAAGTAATCGAGGGGCGGTCGCAAACGGTGATTTCCCGCGATGAACCGGAAACCCCGACTCTGGAATCGATCGAAAAGGCTTATATATATTATATCATGAACCAGGCCGACGGCAAAAAATCACGGGCGGCCAAGATGCTGGGAATAGACAGCTCAACGTTATATCGAAAACTCCAGCGGTACAAAATGACCGGCGAGGAGGACCATTAACAAATCTGCCGTTTATGGATAATTGGTCGGTGTTGATTCTTTGAACAAATCGACCACGATCGTTTCTGTTTCGATATTTATCTGAATAAACATAAATAATGTTATGCCCGGAATACCGGTTGCATGGTACCAGGACAAAAGAGAAAAATGAATTATTTCAAAATATGAGGTATGTTGTGAAAAAGAAAACTACCGATTCCGGCTTTACATTGATCGAATTGATGATTGTCATCGTCATCATCGGTATTCTGGCCGCTTTGGCCATACCCCGATTTATGGCCACCACCACCAAGCATAAGCAGAATGAAGCCAAATCAATATTAAAGCAGATTTATGTCAATGAGCGGGCCTATCGTCAACAGGGAACCGGTTACTGGATTCCCGGCGGAGGCCCGGCCAGTGCCGCCTCGCCCCAGGGATTTGCGCCTATCTGGGTGGAAATCGCCGCCTCGGCCCGATATACTTATACCATCGCGGGCGATGTCAACCAGTTCACCGCGACGGCCATTTCGGGTATTCTGGATGACGATGCCACGGTCGATACCTGGACTATCGATCATACCGGTATTTTGTCCTGCGTCAGTGATGATGCTTCGTCATAAGCGGCAGGCTTCTTTTCATTTATAGATCGGGCGCGCCAATTTGAGCGCGCCCTTTTCGTTTTCCTGAATAATTATCCTCCCCATGAAATTGAGGTGAGTCCGGATAGGATACGACTTGATGGATAATGCCCGGATAAGACCGGGACGGAATTTCCGACAACGGACCCTTCTGTTGAATAAATCCCACACATCGGATCAGGCAAAATGCATGGTTTACCGCAAAATCCAAAAGGGGGTGATATGGGAGTATCCCCAAAGCTATTGGGGTTAAACCACATACGCCACCGCCAGAAAAATATTTTCACCTTGTGCCGCATTCGTTTAGACCTCCCGGGAGGCCGGAAAAGCATCAATATTTAATTATGGCAGACAATTTGCCATTGGGATGGGGGAAAGGAAATAGCAACCAAACCAAATTAACCTTTAGGAGGGTTTCCAAATGTTTTCCAAGTTTCACAATCGCCAGAAGGGTTTCACCCTTATCGAGTTGATGATCGTGGTCGTTATCATTGGTATTCTGGCCGCGCTCGCTATTCCGCGGTTCATGAGTGCGACCACCAAATCGAAGCAGTCCGAGGTCAAGGGTATTCTCAAGCAGATCTATACCATGCAGCGGACCTATCGTCAGCAGAATAACACTTACTGGGCCGCCGCTGGTCCGGCCAGTGCCGCCGCTCAGAACGCCTTTGCCGCCATCGGTGTTGAAATTCCGGCCTCGGCCATCTATACTTATACTATAACCACGGCCGATGCGACCACTCTGCTTGCCACCGGTACCTGTGGTATTCTTGACGATGATGCTACGGTTGACACCTGGACCATTAACCAGAACGGTGTTTTAACCTGCACCTCTGACGACGCCACCAGCTAAGCTGGATGGTTAGAATGTTTTTCAGTCTGGCGGCCCCATCGGGGCCGCCTTTTTTTACCGGTTTAGAATCTCCCCCGACAGATTTTAAGGGCATTTTCCTGCGGAAATGAGGTAAGAGGCGGTGTCGCTTTATATTAGATTGTTAAAAAAAACAATCAGTTTTTGCCGGGAACGGCCGAAAATAAGGATATGTGTTGAACCTCTCTAATATTATGCCGAATGGCCTTTTAGCCTCGGCGAGGTAAGACTAAAGGAAGGTTTTTAATATGGTCAAACACGAAACCGACTACAATTATGTACGACCAACCAAGTTCGGGCAATACTCGGTCTGGATGGCTCCGGTGGTGGTTTTGTTCGGGTCGTTTTCCTTATATATCAAAACCATGGCCCCCTCGGTCTTCTGGGGTGATTCAGCCGCCTTTGCCGCAACCAATTTTATTCTGGGGTTGCCGCATTCGCCATCATTTCCGCTTTATACGCTGATCGGCCGCGTTTTCAATCTGATCCCGGGAATTACACCGGCCTTTGCCTCGAACCTGATGTCGGCGGTCCTGGCCTCACTGGCAGTGATGTTTTTCTATTTGCTGATCCGTGAGTTCATTGATGTGCCGGTCATTTATTCCAAGGCTCTTCAGCGGCGGATGGCCCAGCGGATTTCACGGGTACCGGCGGCCGCTCCGGATAAGGCTATCAACCTGGCCGAATTCGAATCGATCACGCAGCCGATGTATATTCTCTTGCCGTCCCTTTTAATCACGGCTCTTTTTGCCGTAATATTGCCGGTCTGGCTTTCGGCGGTGCGGGCTGAAGTCTATTCACTTCACTTGTGCCTGATCATGGCGGCTCTGCTTTTCGGCTTCCGCGGAAACAGATATGGTTATCGAAAATCATTTCTGATTGGCTTGTGGCTGTATGCCCTTTCTTTTGCCAATCATCCGCTTTTATCCCTGGCTTTTGCTCCGGCTTTTTTATACCTGACGATTTATCATATTGCAACCTGCGGGCAGAAGCTGAAAACACTCGGGCTGGCCGCGCTTTTCTTTATGATGGCCTTCAGCGTCTATTTATATCTGCCCCTGCGGGCGGCTTTTGATCCGGCCATCAACTGGGGACGCCCCGACAGCCTGGAAACATTCCTGGCCGCCATCACGCGTTCGGCCGATATGGTTAATTTCTCCGAAATGACAGCCGCCCCGGATTACCTGATGCGGTTGAAAAAAATAGGCTTTTTTATGGCCGGTCAGATCGGCTGGCCGCTGATCGGATTGGTCGTTCTGGGGTTCTGGGGGCAGTTTAAAATTTCCTGGAAATTATTTCCGTTTCTTATCCTGGCACTGCTGGGCAATCTGGCGATTGTTTTATGGGCCGCGGAATTCAACCGTCGCAATTACGACATGGTCAACTACCTGGCTCCTCTGGCGGCCTTAATTCTGGTGATCGGACTGCCGGGGGTGATGTATCTTTTACGAACGATTTTCAATCCTTCCAAAGCGGCTCTGTTTATCAGTGTCGTGGTGATTGCCTTCGCCTATGTTGCCCTTGACAGGAATATGGCCGAGGCGGATATGTCGGCCATCGATGGTCCCGATACGATTTGCCGCGAGATAATCAGCGGACTTCCGGCCGGTTCGATTTTTTTGACGGCCGAGGATGATCTGCTTCTGCCGCTATGGTACCATGCTTATGTCGATTCCAGCGCCCAGCATATCCGGGTCCTCTCGCCGGGGGCAATGGTCAACCCGATTAATCGGAGGCAATTTATGGCCAATTATCCGGGTTTGCAGTATTCCGAGGCTTTCCAAAGCGATCGGCCGGGTAAACCGGATAGCCTGGCCATTGAGCTCTGCCGTCTAAATGCTCCGGAACGGGATATTTATCTCCAGTTCGGGGTACCGGGCATTAAATACCATGAAATTGCCCCGGCCGGAATTGTTTTCAAATATGTCGGCGGCAAGCATGATACCAAGTTATCGTCTCAAATATATGATCGTCATCTGGCCCTGGCGGCCGAAATCCTGGCCGGAAATGCCCTTGAGGCGCGGACATGCGAATTCGTGGGCCGGTGGCTGTTTACGATCGGGGTTTATTGCGACCGAACCGGTAGCGGCGATTACGCCTGGGCCCTGTTTAATACCGCCCTTGATATCGATAAGGAAAATATCGATATGCGCATCCGACTGGCCTCCGCCCTGGCCATGGCCGGACGGTACAGTGAGGCCCTGAAATATGTGTCGGCCGCTCTGGAAATAGATTCCCAGGATCCGGCCAGTCTCGAGCTGGGCCGGAAAATCGTGGAAGCTCTCAACAAACAGAAAGCGGTAGCCACTAAATGATAGAAATTTCCGTAATCGTCCCGATTTACAATGAATCGGAAAATATACCGGCGAGCCTTCAAAAAATAGCCGCGGCCCTGACCATCACCAATCAGAGTTTCGAGATCATTCCGATTGACGATGGCTCGACCGATGATACGGCTGAAAAGATCAGGCAATATGCTCAGGAAGACCCGCGGATCCGGTATGCCGGATACCGGCATAATGCCGGACGGGGGAAAGCGCTTCGGACCGGAATCAAAGCCGCCCGGGGAAAATATATTCTTTCGATCGATTGCGATCTATCGTACTCCGAGGAGTACCTGACGGTGATGTATCGTCTGTTAAAGGATAATCCGGAGATTGACTTCGTAATCGGTTCACCCTATATGAATGATGGCGGGACCGAGAATGTCCCCTTTAAACGGCTCTGGATTTCAAAAATCGGGAATATTATCCTTTCCTCGGCCATGCGGGGTCGAATCAAAACCTCGACCGGTATCCTGCGGGGATACAAGGCTGAGGTGGTCAAACGGCTCGATCTGGAATCGGACGGCAAGGAAATTCATCTTGAGATTCTCTCAAAAGCCCTGGCCTCAGGATATACCCCGCTGGAATTTCCGGCGGTGTTAACCTCGCGCAAGAAGGGCAATTCGAAATTCAAGTTCAAAGCTACGGCCCTGTCGCACCTGGTTTTTTCCTTTTTCGAGCGCCCATCGCTTTTATTCGGTCTGGCCGGCTTATCATTAATCGGAGTCGGTCTGGTGCTGGGGCTGTACATCGTGTATCTGTGGCAGACAGAAACTCTCAATCCCAATCGGCCTATCATGACCCTGATGGTATTATTGCTGGTCTCCGGTCTGCAGGTAATTCTGTTCGGTTTCCTGGGGACCCAGATGGTCGGTCTGCGCAAGGAAATCTATAAAATTCAGCGCAACCAAAACCGGCTGGATGAGCACCTGAATTCCATCGCCGATCAATCACGCTCCTTTGACGATATTCCGGAATGGGAATCGGCCAATCTCAGGGATAATAATGGAACCCCGGAAAAGACTGTTAATCATCACTAATCGTTACCCGGGCGGTCCCGACGATGCGGCTTCGCCCTTCGTTTACGATTTTCGCCTTGCCCTGGAACGTGTCAATATTGAGGTTGATATTGTCACGCCGTACTATCGAACCTATGCCGATAACAACGATTACCTGGACGAGCATGTACATTTGTTTCCCTGGTCGGATGGATCGCGGGTGATTTCGCAGTTACCGCTTTATAATCCGGTGACTTTTATCAAGATAAGGCGGTATTTCCGCAATGGCTACCGGGCCGCCCTGGGCCTGACTCAGAAAAAAAAGTACAGCGGGGTTGTCGCTCTCTGGGCGGCGCCATCGGGGTACATGGCAATGCAAATCCGTCGGCAATGCGGCATTCCATATGCCGTCTGGGCCCTCGGGTCCGATATCAACAGCTGGGCTAATTTACCGATCGCGGGGCGCATGATCCGCCGGGTCTTGATCGATGCCGATGCTCTTTATGCCGATGGATACGAACTGGCAACCAGGATTCGAAACCTGGTGGAACGGGAATGCCGTTTTATTCCCAGTTTTCATGCCATCACTCTTCCGGAGATCAAAGCTGAATCGAAAGATAAAATCTTTTGCTGTGTCGGACGAATTGAAAAAAACAAAGGGGTGTTTGACCTGCTTGAGGCCTTTAAAATTTTTTCCCAAAAGCATCCCGACTGGAAACTGATATATATCGGAAGCGGACGGGATGAAAAAGAACTGGCTGAGAAAACCAGATCACTGAATCCGGAAGTGTCCGTCAGTTTTAACGGCTATCTGCCGCGGAATGAAGTCAACCGGATTCTGGCCGGCTCACGAGCCGCGATCATCCCTTCTCATACCGATTCTTTACCACTGACCTTCGGGGAAGCCATGCAGGCCGGGATTCCGGTGGTCTGTTCCGACATCGGCGATATGCCGTTTTTGATCGATACCCACCGGGTTGGTTATCATTTCCCGGCGGGAGATGTCGGCCGGCTGGCCGAATGTCTGGCCCGGATGGCGGACAGTGTCGATGATTTTTCGGCCAACTGCAAGGCGGTCCGGGAAGAACTTGATATCGCCAACGCCGCAAGGGAAATCTCGCGATGGCTGGATACTCATATGAATAACCGGCCGGAGGTGAATATTCAGCATGCCAACGCTTGAGCAGAAAAAAGAATATTTCAATCAATACTGGCAGGAACAGCCGGAAACTAAAACCGATCCCCGCTCGCATCAACGGGCCGAAATTGTCTCCCGGATGCTGAATGCAAAATCCGGTAAACTGCTTGACTTCGGTTGCGGGCGTGGCGTGACCCTGGCCCATTTCGCCGATAAGGGCTATGATGTCTTCGGGGCCGAGATTTCTCCGGAAATGGTTAAAAAGGTTCGGGAATCGGGTTATCGGATTTTCGAGCATGATATCGAAAGCGCGGAGCTTGATGATAGATACGATATAATCCTCTGCCTTGAAGTTCTTCAGCAGTTACATGATCCTGTCGGAGCTCTGCGAAAAATGAAAAAAGCCTTAACGACCGGCGGGGAATTAGTCGTCTCGGTCCCCAATGAATTTCATCTGATCGCCCGTCTGAGACTGATAATCGGGTTATCGCACCTGGGCCATTTTCATCATTCGCATATTCGCCTTTTTTCGTCCAGGCGGGATCGGGAATTGTTCGCCGAAAGCGGTTTGAAAATAACCGGAAGGAGGTATATCCCGATCATACCGCCGCGATGGAAAATCCTATCGGCAGTTTTTACTCCGCTGGCGCAGTGGTGGCCGGGGCTTTTTGCCATTTCATCGATTTACAATCTGGAGGATTCATGACCGTCGCCAATCGGACCAGGATAAACGAGAACATGGGAACCTTTTCGGAGCGTTTCCCGGTGCTCTATGAGACCGACGGACGTCTAAAGAAAGCCGCCAAAGTGATCGCCGTCTGCAGTCATTTTTCCTTCCGGCCTCTGGAAAGCCTGGTCTGTCTTGATCTGGGTTGCTCGACCGGAATAATGACCGGACATTTTGCCGAACATTTCAAAAAGGTCGTAGCCATCGATCTTGACCGGGTCGGTCTGGAATCGGCCAGGGAAAATATCAAGGGTGCCAATGTCGATTATCTTTGCACCGATGGGACCGAATTACCGCTCCCGGATGGATGTGTCGATGTCGTTATCTGTAACCAGATTTATGAACACGTCGATAATCAGGAAGGGCTGATGGAGGAAATCTATCGGGTCCTGAAATATGATGGATTCTGTTATTTCGGTGCCGGCAATCGTTATGTTCTGATCGAGGGACATTATTTTCTGCCGTTTTTATCCTGGTTACCGCATTCACTGGCCGATATTTATATGAAGCTGGCCGGGAAGAAAGGGAGATACGATGTCCGGTTGATGTCGCTTTCGAAACTGAACCGGCTGACCCGGAATTTCTGGCGTCACGATTATACCGGGCTGATTCTGCAGCATCCGGAGGCCTTCCGGGCCGATGATGTCGTCCGGTCGGGAAATATAATATCGCATCTGCCGGAACGAATTTTCTCTCTTTTTTATCCGTTATTGCCGGCCTGGGTCTGGGTTATAACGAAGAAAAAGTAAGCCGGTCTGAATCAAAAAGCCATTGACCGGGATTATCAACTGTTCTTTATTACACCTATGAAAAGTTTTTTCCTCGGGATTATAATTTGCCTGACAGCCCTGACAGTATCCGGTCAGGAGAAACCTGATTCGGTCCTGGAACGCGAGGGGCTGGATAGAATCATGTCTCTGCTGAATCTGAAACTGTCGGATATATCTTTTCGCGATGACTATACCGAAAAAGATCAATTTCGCCTGACGGCCGTGGCCGATATGATGAAAGCCCCGTACGGGATGATAAAATATTCCGAAGAAGCGCTCAAAATATGCCGGGGCGGAAAACTCAAAGATATTTTAAACTATGCCTTCGACCGGCTCGAACGGGAAAACCAGTCTCAGTACGTGAGGGAAATCCGCCAGCCCGTGGCGGAGATCAACCCGGATGGAATCAATTTGTTTTACAATTCCATCGAATTCAATCGTCTGTTGATGAAAGCGCGGGCCTATCTTGGGGATATCCAGCAAGCCTCCTATGATTCGACCTTTCTGGCCTTAACCAGAAGCCAGAGGCTGTTTTTGATAAATCAATATAAAGAGATCATGAGCGAGGACACGGCCGATGTCAACAAACCGGTTGATGTCCTTGATTCTATCCAGCAGGTCGAGGAGGGGTATATCCGCGAGTTTGTGGAATTCGGGGGCGGTGTTCGCAAGGATTTCATGCTCTCGATGGGCCTCAATATGGCTCTTGATATTTATAATGAAATCGATCTGCTGTTAAAAGAAATCAATTCCGGCCAACTCACGATTGAAAATATTTTAACCGACACCTCGGTCATACCGGAACGGGCCGGTATTGCCAGATACCTCGGCAAAGACGAGACCTGGATTATCGGCGGCCCGGGTGATGATTATTATCAGGGCGAGTATCAGTTCATATTCGATTTCGGCGGTAATGATCATTACGATCTGTGGTACAATCCGGTCAGTCCTCACGGGACCATCATAATCGATCTTTCGGGTGATGATATTTATACATCGCAGACGGATTTCACGCTCGGCTCCGGCTGTCTTTCGGTCGGTTTGCTGTATGATTTTCAGGGTGACGACATCTACAATGCCGGGAGTTTTTCATGCGGTTCGGGGTATTTCGGATTCGGCTTGCTGTATGATGCTTCGGGCAGTGATAAGTATTACGGCGACACTCACACCCAGGGTGCCGGAACGTTCGGGGCCGGGTTGCTGATTGACCGGGGCGGTTCCGACCTGTATTCGGCGGCCCTGTTCGGACAGGGTTTCGGCGGCGTCGAGGGTTTCGGCCTGGTGGCCGATTATGCCGGTAATGATAATTACCTGGCGGGCGGTAAGTACACCGAAACATACGGTTTGGCCGGAGGCAATGTTCATTACCTGTCGCTCTCGCAGGGATTCGGACAGGGATTGCGGCCGTACACTTCGGGAGGGGTGGGAATGATCCTGGATTACGGCGGTAATGACAATTATATCGCCGATATTTTTGCTCAGGGCTCGAGCTACTGGTGGGGACTGGGGATTATCGGTGATGCGGCCGGCAACGATCAGTATGTGGCCTACCAGTATGCCCAGGGCGCCGGGATTCATATGTCGGTCGGGATTCTGGCCGATTTTGACGGCGATGATTTCTATCGGGGTAAGGGTTTGATGCACGGGTGCGGTCACGATTACGGGTGTGGCTTGATGCTCGACAGGAGCGGCCAGGATATCTTCCAGGCCGAGGATCTTTCCCAGGCGGCCGGGTCGGCCAACGGGATCGGGATTTTGATTAACACCCGAGGCGATGACACGTATTATGTCCGCAGTGATGCCAATACCCAGGGTTATGGTAATCCGCGCCGTGAATTCGGCTCGATCGGCCTGTTTGTCGATTTGGCCGGCCGCGACCGTTATACCGGGCAGGGAGGCGACAGTACCTACTGGATAAGCCCTTCGAAATGGGGCGGAGGTATAGACCAGGATTTTATTACTCCGGTGATTTCGGAAGGGGAGGCCGCCCGATGAAAAATTATCTGAGCTCCGTCTTAACCATGGTATTGCTTCAGATCATTTGCTTGTTTACATATGTCGATTTATCGGCCGCTTCACCTCCGATTACGGCAACCGAAAAGAAGGTCGATTCGCTTTTTATTCTGGCTTCGTCGGGAGAACTCAAATACCGGGACCTGGTGACCCCGGCCAAAGATTCGCTGGCGGCGATGGGCAAGAGCGCGGTGCCTCGATTGATCGAGAAATTCGATACACAGGTGGCCCGCGAGCGTCATGCCATCGATGAAATCCTGGTCAAGATCGGGGCGGTGGCGGTTCCCTATTTAATAAAAACAATGGCTGATGCCGATGGCGAAAAGACCAGTCGGATTTGTTATACTCTCGGCAATATCAAGGATTCCTCGGCGGTGGAAAGCCTGGTCGGGGTGGCTTCCGATTCCGACTGGCGGGGACGTTCCAGCGCTGTCGAGGCTCTGGGGAAAATCAAAGATGACCGGGCCGACAAAGCAGTCGCCGGGGCTTTAACCGATAACGATGCTGCCGTTCGTAAATCGGCCGCGGTGGCCTGCGGGCAACTTAAAATAGCAGAGGCCATCCCCCATCTGGTTCATATGCTGAGTGATGATTTTTACGGGGCGAGAATGTGTGCCTCGGAGACTCTGGTCGGATTCGGCGAGACGGCAATCGGCCCCATCACCGATTCTCTGAATTCACCCGATGAACTCCTGGGAAACCTTGGCTGTACCACCCTCGGGATGATTGGCGGCGACTCGGCCGCGGTCATTCTTGGATTGCAGATAGGCTCGCCCTCGCCGATTCGCCGGGCCCTGGCGGTCGAGGGAATTTATCACAGCGGCAGTCATTCGGCCTGCGGATTTGTCGAAATACTGGCGCAGATGGAAAAGGATCCCATGGTGCTGTTTTTCATCAAGAGGGCTATCGAGAAATATGCTGCGCGATAAACTGCACCGCCTTTCCGATCATGTCACTCACTCCAATAAGTCTTCAAAGAACGACTATCCAAATGAACGATACCGGCGTCTCTCGGATATTCTCGGAGGGGAATTGGATATCAATAATAATGGAACCTTTATCAGAATAATCTCCGAATTCCGGGATACCTATAATCACGGGCGAACCATGTTGATGGACCTCGATCCATCCGCAGTTTTTAAGACCCGTCATTTTGGCTATGATGATCCATCGGAGTACGCAGTCGAAAAACTGCTTTTTCTCGACACCGAAACAACCGGGTTGGGCGGGTCGGGGACGGTGGCGTTTCTGGTCGGGGTGGGCTCGGTAACGAAGGATGGTTTTCGTGTGCGGCAGTATTTTCTGCCGGATTTTTCCGATGAGGAAGCCATGCTGGAGGCGGTTCGCGAGGAAATAAAGGCTGATACGGTCCTGGTCACATACAACGGCAAGGCCTTTGATATGCCGATTCTGGCCGACCGGATGATTATTCAAAGGGTCGAAAGAAATCTCAAAGCGGCCGATCATATCGATCTGCTCCACACTGTTCGCAGGCTATACCGGCGCCGGTTAAAAGATTGCAGTCTGTCCAATATCGAGCGAAACATTCTGGAATTCTACCGCGAGGATGATCTGCCGGGGCATCTGGTTCCGTCGGTTTATTTCAACTGGCTGGCCACCGACAGCACCGATTTGATTGATAAAATAGCGGAACACAATTTGAACGATATTATCTCTCTTTTTTTCCTGATGCATCATCTTCAACTGGTCCAGGTCGATCCGGCCGGAAATATCAGGGAACCGGACGATGTTTTATCGCTGGCCCGGATTCTGGAACGACGCCGGGAGCATGAACATATCTGCGGAGTTCTAGAGGATTTCCGGGATCTGGCGGCCGATCACAGGCGGTATGATATTTTGCTTATTCAATCGCTGGCATATAAACGGCGGGGATGCTGGCCCGAGGCCGCGGCCTTATGGGATAAGATAGCCAACCGGGATTGCCCGGAGGCCTTCGCCGCCCGAATTGAACTGGCCAAGTATTTCGAGCACCGCCTTCGGGACCCCCAAAAAGCCCTGTATCAGGCGCTTGAGGCCCGAAAAATATGTCCCGCGCGCCCGGCCCTGGCGGCCGATGTTCAGAAACGAATCAATCGTCTGACCGGGAAATCTTAATTATATCCTGTCCTAAATTATTGATTTTAAGGGGCCGATAATAGCGGTAATGGGGTATATTTAATGAATAAAGAGATTTTTCAAAAAATCCTGACCGATCAAAGAGAGCTGTCGTCACTTCCCCAGGTCGTGGCCGAAGTGATCCGGGTTTCAGGCAGTTCCGACACCTCCGCGGCTGATCTGGCCGAAGTCGTGATGAAGGATCCCGGGCTGACAGCCAAACTATTGCGGGTGGTCAATTCTCCTTACTATGCACCGGCATCGAAAATCAGCACGGTTAAACAGGCGGTGGTCAATCTCGGGGTCCGGACCGTTACCGCAGTTACGGTCGCGACTTCGATTTACAGCTTGATAGGCAGTGTTCATACAACCATTGATCGTAAAAAATTCTGGCGGCATTCACTCGAGGTGGCACTGGCGTCACGGATGATTGCCCGATCCGTTAAATTGGAATCGCCCGATGAGGCCTTTGTAGCCGGCCTGCTTCACGATATCGGAATGCTGGTAATGGAGGCTTCATTCCCCGAAGATTTCGGCAAAGTATGGAAGAAAATCGAAAGTGGTGATAATCTGATTGAAGCCGAACAGGAAATATGGGGAACCAACCATGCCCGGGTGGGGCAGTTTCTTCTGGCCCAGTGGAATATCCCGGAAAATATCTGCCAGGCAGTCGGGAATCATCACCAGGTTTTTGCCGAGGAAGACGAAAAAAAAGGTGTCCCGCTTGATAATGTCGTCAATCTGGCAAACCTGATTTCGAAATTCCGTATTAACAGTATGACCCCTCCGGGTCCGAAATTCCTTGAAAGCAAAAGAATCATGGCCGCCGGTCTGGATATTTCCAATTCGGCGCTGGCGGAAATCGAGAAAAACCTCATTAGCGATGTGGTTCGGGAATCGGGATTTCTGGAAATCGACATCGGAAATATGGAAGAAATCCTTCGTGAAGCCAACAGGCTTTTATACAAGCAGTACCTTATTGCCGAGGATTTGCTTCGACAGAACATGGATATTCAGCAGCAAATGGCCGAAGGGCACGCCGTTGATAACTCCGGCCATATGGTCAGGGAACTTATCGAGAGATTCAGCCTGTTCATCAACGATGTCAATCAGGCTATGCTGGCCCTGTCGCAGGAGGCGGAATCTGTTTCCATGAATGGGGAAATCCAGAGTGCCGCCGAAAGACTGAAAGAAATTATCGGCGAAGGAACCGGAAATATTTCCTATATCCTTGAAGAATTAAAGCGGATCAACGGCAGTGGCCATTGTCGCAACAATAGCCTGTTAGGAGAGGCTGAGCAAAGGATTAACCTCAGGATTCAAAAATTCCGAAGGTCCTTCTCACCGATAAAAATATGACAAAGGCCGGCTTTGATAAGCCGGCCTTTTAGGTAGGGGTATCGAGGGGTTCAGATATTAGCGTTATATAATAACCAAATAAGAATGATTTGTCCTTAAATCCCTAAAAATTAAATACTGACAAATTCTGTCACTCAATCCCATCGTTAATTCATTATAATTGCTTTCGGTAATTAGACATACGCAGAAACCCGCCAAAGGTTTCGGCGAAATACTCCTTTAAACAAACCTTTCGGGAAACCATATTTTGCTTTGCCGGGCCGTATAACTCCTTGACATTATTCTGTTTTAAGTCTATATTGGGATGGCTGAAGGCCCACGGATCGGGCAAGTGGAAACCCCGTTATTTACCGCAATTGGATTGCTGTTTCAGAAATTGTGAAAATCATTGCCTGATTGGCGGAACGCGAAGTGAATGATTGAAAATGATGGGGATATTTCGACTCCCGGTTGGACTGACAGGACTTTTCGAATATCATATAAGTCGGGTAAATACCTCACCTTACCTCACTGCCAGCTTAATGATCGCCTTTGTATATGCTTATGGCATGAGCTTTGCATTGATGCCCGTCGATAAGCATAAAGCTGAGGGGAAATAAGTTGATGTCTGTGTTCGCCAGATCAGTTGGTTTTATCCTGTTATTATCATTATTATGGAGATCCATGGCGATTGGAGGGGAAACTACTCCTGAATCCGAACGGATTCTGCGTCATGAAGCCCGAATAGCGGTTCCGGTCTCCGGACCAATATCATATTTTGCTCCCTCGATAAAGTCCGAGAAGATTTCGGATTTTTCCGATATAGCCATTTCTGAATCGGTTTCTCCGGCCACCTTTAATCAGGCCTATTCGTCTCTGGCCGCCCTGAGTGGCGGGCAATATGTTTTGGTCTGGGAGGATGATAGAAACGGCAGTCGGAAGATTTATGGCCAGCTTTTCGATGGCGATGGGAATGCTGTCGGTACCAACCGACTTCTGGTGGGCCGTGAGGATGGTTTTAATGTTATTGAACCCAAAGCGGTTACTGATGGATCAGGGGGATTTTATCTGGCCTGGCGCGATGAATCAAGCGGAAAAATCTATGCCGCCCGATATAATTCCTCGATGACGCGTATTGTTAATCCCTTTGTGATTAATGATATCCCGGCGGCCAATTATGCCGGCCCATATGATATTGATAACTATCTGGACTCCCGTCTGGCGGTGGTCTGGGAAGATTACGGGGTTGCCAACGATATTTCTCTTAGAATTTTCAGTTCCTCCGGGACAGCGCTCAGATCGGTGATAAAGATCAACCGGGATTCACTTCCGGCCAATCACTGGGCTCCCTCGGTGGCGGTTAATGCCGGAGGCGGGATGGCGGTGGTCTGGGAGGATTACCGGCACGGTAATGCCGATATTTTCATGCAATTGATTAACGCCGATGGTTCCTACAGCGGTCCCAACCTGGGTGTGGTCGAGGGGGCTTATGATGATTCGGCTCAGTATATGCCCCGGGTGGCCTTCTCGTCGCGTGACGGGTATGCCATCAGCTGGCTGGATAAGCGGGGCAAGAGACAGGAAGTCTATGTTCAGAGATATATTCCGGGAACCGGTCTGAGCGGTACGAATATTAAAATCTCCAGTAATGACAGTCTGACCACATCATGGGATATTGCCATGGATATCAATTCCGGTGGTAATCTGTTTTTGGCTTGGGCTTCGGTCGGTCTTGAAAATAAAATACTCCTCCAGAAATTTACGACCGATTTTGCGCTCAATGGTTCAATCGGAACAGTCAGCGCTTATGGTACCGGTTCGCGCTGGGAGACAGTTTTAAAAGTCGGCAGTTCCGATAAAATGATTTGCGGCTGGACTGATTTTCGTTCCGGCAATGGCGATATTTATGCCCAGTTGTTATCCTCGAGCGGTTCCCGGCTTTTCGCCAATGATAAAAAAGTCAATGATGATACTATCGGAGCCCAGTCCACTAATCCCGATCTGGCTGTGATTGATAATGGCAAGGTTCTGGTGGTCTTTGCCGATGAACGTAACGATGACGGTGATATTTATGTGCAATTGGTCAATAATGACGGTACCCTGGCTGGCGGCAATACCCGGGTTAACGGTAACGATGTCGGTGATTTACAGAGTGAGCCCCGGATTGCGGTCTCGGCCGGGCGAGCCCTGGCGGTCTGGAATGACAGCAGGGCCATTGCCGGTGTTACCGGATCCCGCATTTTCGGCCGTTTTATGACGCTTGATGGAATTCCCGATGGCGAGGACTTCTGTATTTCCGATAGTGCCGTGAC
Organism: Candidatus Zixiibacteriota bacterium; assembly: GCA_016933955.1. Taxonomy (NCBI): domain Bacteria; kingdom Pseudomonadati; phylum Candidatus Zixiibacteriota; species Candidatus Zixiibacteriota bacterium. The sequence continues at coordinate 96,747 of JAFGTT010000032.1, read as the reverse complement.
TGCGGCCAAAAGAAACCCGGCCGTGGCCATACTGTCAGGCAATACCGCCATGGTGGCCTGGATTGATTACCGCAGCGGATCCGCCCAGATTTATGCCCGGCATTATGGCAATTCTGGAGTGGCCACCGGACCGGAATTTATGGTCTCTTCACCGGCCACCGATCTGATTAATGATTGTCTTAATCTGGTGACCGATCCGGACGGCAATTTTATCATATCCTGGCTGTCACGTGGCTATTCCGGGGGACCGGCGGTTATTGTCGCGCGGTACAATACTTCGGGAGGATTGATCAATCGTTTTGTCTTCCAGGGGGGCATAACCGGGGCGGAGATAAACGATATGGCCGTGGCGGTGCCGCTTGGCGGCGATATATTTATCCTGTGGGAAGGTCTGTCGGATCAAAAAAATCTGTATCTGGCGGTATTATCGGGAAGCGGGGCGACCGTGACGCCGTCGTTTGAAGTCACTGAAGTTGCTTCCGATTATGATCTGGAACCGTCGCTGGCGGTGGATAACGAGCGCTTTGTGGTGGCCGCCTGGATTGACAGCCGTTCCGGAAAACGCCGGGTTTACTCCCAGGTTTTTGACTACAATCTTTATCCGGCCGGGGTTAATACCCCGATATCATCGGCGGTTGCGGAATTCGCCATGACCCCCGATGTCGCGGCATTGAATAGAACCGGGTGGATCGCCTGGAGCGATCCCCGGAGTAATGGTCTGAATATATATCTAAGCCAGATGTCGTACACGACAGTCGATGTTGACGACAATGATAATCCCGGCTTACTTCCGGCCGAATTCGTTCTGGAGCAGAATTACCCCAATCCTTTCAATCCTTCTACCAGGATTGTCTTCAATGTTCCGACCCGGAACCGGGTAACGATTACTGTCTATAATATTCTGGGACAGAACTTGGCCGTTCTGACCGATCGGACTTATGATGCGGGGCGTTATGAAGTCACCTGGGACAGCCGGGATGAGCGGGGCAACCAGGTTCCAAGCGGGATATACTTCTATAAGATGTCCGTGGGATCACAGTCTTTTTCCAAAAAGATGATTCTGATTAAATAAATATCACTCCATGGGAAGGAGGGTGATTATGAATGTAAGGCTAATTACGGCCGTCATTCTTCTTTGGTCATTTATGGCATCAGCCGGGGTGTTCGCCCAGGTGCCTCTTGAAAGCACCCCCTTCTGGCAAACATCCGAAGAAGATATGTATTCCACCGGAATGATCTGGCGGGATTGTAATAATGACGGCTGCATCGATGGTTTTTTTTCCAATGGCAATGATATTGTCATGGCTCCCAATTATGTTTACCTTTCGAAGTACGGGACAATGCCGTCGGTGGCTTCATGGTATTCGGCCAATAACGATTATTCCGGGCATTGTGCCGTGGGTGATGTCGATGATAACGGTTATCCCGATCTGGCGGTCTCCAATTTCATCGGCCACGGGGGGTTCAGCACCGCGGTAGAATCGGATTTATATCTGAATTTCAATGGTCGCCTCAATACCACCCCGGACTGGCACACGGATGATACCATGTTTACTTTTTCATGCGCCTTCGGCGATCCCGATGGTGACGGCGATCTGGATCTGGCGGTGGTCAACGGTCAGGGTTACGGCGGTCCCCAGGAATATGATGGTATCTATTTTAATATCGACGGTGTTTTGCAGACCACCCCCGGCTGGGTTTCCGCGGATCCGACCGAGGGAATGGATGTCACCTGGGGCGATGTCGATAATGACGGCGATCTTGACCTGGCTTTCTGTTATGATGACCGCCCGGCCCAGGTATTCTATAATAATGGCGGGGCAATCGAGACTACTCCGTCGTGGTCTTCATGGGTCGACGAATCGGCCAATACCTTGATTTTCGGCGATGTCAATGGCGATGGCTGGCTTGACCTGGTGGTGGCCTATAACTACCAAAACAGCGGGCACGGGTACTACCGGGTGCATTTCAATGACGGCACCGGGACCTTGCAGAATTTCCCCGCCTGGCAATCGGCCGATGGCGGCTATGGATCGGCTGTCTCGATGTATGATTATGATAATGACGGCGACGATGACCTGGCGGCCGGGCGATGGTGGGATCGACCTCGGGTGTATGAAAACACCGGAACCGAATTCAGTTATGAACCGGTCTGGCGCGCCGATGGATCAACCGTAGTGGAAGAAATGGCTTGGATCGATATCGACGGCGATGGTGTCGAACAGCGGGCCGACACCTTTTATGTCATGGACGGACGCAGGCTGCTTTACACATTGCACCACCCTCTTCAGGCGATCGATTCGGTCGCAATTGACGGGGTGACCATCGATATTGATGCCTATTGTTTTGATTTGATAAGTGGCTGGGTATCTCTGGGACAGGAACCGTATGACAGTGTTGCCATATATTACCAGTATTCATTCAAGAATGATCTGACCGTTTCCAACTGGGATACCTTTAACATGGCTTTCGGTAATACCAGCCGGCCGTATCTTGACTTTTACGCCGACACCTCGTACGGCCCCGTCCCGCTGGCGGTACAATTCAGCGACAGCTCGATCGGATCATCGGACTGGCAGTGGCATTTCGATGACGGCGACAGCGCGACCGAACCGAATCCTTTCCATGTTTATCAGAATGGCGGGGTTTTTGATGTTCGCCTGGATGCCGTTCTGCCCGATGGACCGCATAACCGAACCAGGAAGATGATGATAATCACCTTTGCCGATACGCTTTATTTCCCGAACGTGATATTTTCTGGCGATACGGTCAAGATTCCTCTTTACCTGAAGAACTGCCACCCGCTATACGCGTTCACCATTCCGCTTGTTTACAGCGGGTCGCTGGACCTTGGATACTTCGGCTATGATACCGATTCCTGTGTCACGGATTATTTCGATCTGGTCAATCGAACGGCTTCGGATCCGACCGGGAAAAAACTGGCTTTCAATTTCACCGCCAGTCTCTCTGGCACAAAACCGCCTTTGGCACCGGGCTATGGAAGAATTCTGAATTTCTATTTTCTGCGGCAGTCAGGAAGCGGAACCAATATTCTCGACACGACCACCATTTCGGCGAAGTATCTTAATCTAAACGCCGACTATATCAATTATCAGCCCGTGGTCCAGACCGGTTACATCACCAATAATTATGTGATCAAGGGTGATGCCGATGGTAGCGGGGCTATAAATATTCTGGATGTGACTTTCCTGATTCGTTACCTGTACCTTGGCGGACAGGCTCCTGATTTTTATGCCGGTGATGCCAATTCCGACGGATCGATTAATATTCTCGATGTCACTTATTTAATTAATTATCTGTATAAAGACGGGCCGCCGCCCGCACCAATTTATCAGGGTTGGTAAGGATAGAAGAGGGCTGAAAAATCCTGGAAAAAATGGGCGATGATGGCCGGCCAGATCGACCCCGTCCGGATATATAGCAGAGCGAAAAAACTACCGTAGATTGACATCAATACAAATCCGCCGATTCCCTGGTAGGTATGTCCGGCGCCGAACGAGAGCGAGGAAAGAATTATCGGCAGAACCCATCCCCGGGTTCCGGCGAATATCTTTAACCGGGTTAAAAGATACCCTCTGAAAACGGTTTCCTCGCATATTGCCGCGGTCAGGGACAGAATCACCCAGAAAATACGCTCGGTGGAATCGGTGGGCAGAATCAATCCTAGTTCCCCGGGGATTTCGATATTTATCAAGCTGAAGAGGAGAGCAATGACAGCCATCAAGAGGTTGGCCACCAGCAGGAAGGCAATCGCCCACAGGAAATCTATCGGACGGATTCTCTTAAATCCGATACCTGTCATTCCGGTTTTTTCGCGATAAACAGTCAGGAAAATCAGGGCAAAAAACAGCCATTGCATGATTATGGTCGGGAGATAGACCAGTAAAATCAAAGACAGGGACATTTTCTCCAGGATGGCAGTCGGGTCATCGATCGCCACCAGGGCCTGGGCGGGCCAGAGAACCAGCAGTATAAACAGGGTGATATAGGACAGGCGGCTTTTTCTGAATTCGGAAATCGACGGCCCTTCCGATTGTCCGGTCGGATTATCGGCCTCGTAGGCGGAATCCCTTTCGGGGTTGAAATCGTCCAGAGCAGTACTCCCGTCGGTTACTCGGATTTCCTGTTTTCGAAAAATCCCTTCAGAATCAGGGCCAGTCCCACGATAATTATTATGACCGGCCAGCTTTTTTCGATACCCGGCATAATATCGAAATTGATCATCAAAAAGATAATTCCAAGGCCGATCAGTATAATTCCGCCGGTAACGTGGCCGTGATGATCCTTGTGCCGGCTTTCACTTGTGATATTCATGTGATTTTCCCATTAATGACAATATTTTCTTCCTCTTTATTCTGTAGCAATTGACTTTATCTCTGTTTATGCTAAATTTAAAAAAAAGTTGGATATTTAAAAGGGAATTCTGGCGGATATAAAATTATGAGCAGATTTTTGCTTGGCCTTCAAAATGGTATAATTTATGGACCGGTCAACTCCCGGCGTTTGGGATCATCACTCGGGCTTAATATTCTGCCGATTGAATATAAGGCCTGTCCTTTCAATTGTATTTATTGCCAGTACGGTTTTACCTTACACGAGGGCTATGTGATCGACTCCGATGGCCGTAATATGCCCAAAGTTCATCAGGTGGCTATGGCTCTTGAGGCCGGTTTAAAGGCTAATCCCGATGTGGCCTATGTGACATTTTCCGGTAATGGCGAACCGACTCTACATCCCCATTTTACCGATATTGTCACCGAGGTAAAAAAAATCAAAGAACGTCTTGTTCCAAACGCCCGGCTGGCTATTCTGTCCAACTCGGCCTTTGTCTGGAAGCGGGAAATCCGGGAAACCCTGAGCCGATTGGATGTCTGTTTTATGAAACTTGACGCCGGCTACAGGGAATTATTCATTAAATTCAATCGGCCTCACCGGGATATTAATTTCGATGATATCGTGGCGGGCCTGAAACAACTTCAAGGTGTGATAATTCAGGCCCTCTTCGCCGGGGGAGATAATGGCAACTATAATGATTACGCCATTGACCGCTGGGTGGAGACCATCGGTCAAATCCGGCCCGCAGGCTGTCATATTTATTCCCTGGATCGGGGCACGCCCGATGATAACTTGACGGTGATTGATCAAGATGGATTATTGAGAATCAAGCAACTGACCGAGGAACGAACCGGGATTCCAGTCGAGGTTTTCTAAACCCCTTATATTCAGTCCGGCCAATCGACAATTTATTTATTTAAATTTAAAGTTTCGGGTCAATGTGATTCTTGTGATACACCCGGAGTCTGTCTCACACGATTTCTTGTGATCCCCATATGGTGGACAGCTGCGGGATCAACCGTTTTTTTCCGGATAAAAAAGGAAATTGTGTATGTCCGGAAAAAGACTGGTCTATTGCGACTGGATTGTCAAGATCGGGGTCGATCCCCGGCATCGTTACAGCCTGCCCTATCTGAATAATAATATCCAGCCCAATGAAAGGGTCGTCAGGGCCGTCAGGGAAGCCCTGGAGCATCTTTCGCCGTTGGAGAGGGAGTTTATTGAGCGCTACTATTTCAAGGGAGAGTCTTATCGAAAAATAGCCCTGGCCCTGAATCGCCGTTTCGGACGGATGGAAAGTCTGCATCGGCGAACTGTCGGCCGTCTTAGAAAATTACTGGCCCGCTTTGTTAAAACCGAATTCGATCTGGAAAACAAAATAAAGGCAGAATGCCCGCTTTGTATATCGCCGTATCGGGTCGAAATCGATGCCCTTATCGAATCCAAAACAAAAGAAGAAACCTGGAAAAATATTATCCGGATTTTGAAGGAAAAATACGGAATCATTATCCAAACCCCGCAAATACTGATCGGTCACCATAAATATCATTAAATTAAGGAGGGTACGATGACAGATAGAAAAATGAAAACCCGGGGAGAACACTGCCTGAATATCTTTGTTTCCTTTGAGCTAAAAGAAAAATTAAAAAACCTGGCGGAACGTCATGATCGAACCGTAGCCGACATTGTCCGGGCGGTATTGAAAATCGGTATCCCGGTTATGGAAGGTGTGTCCGAGGCCGAGGAGAAGATGGTCAGAGAATATGTCCAGCTTTTCCGTAAGTTCAGACAGGTGAAAAACTTAAAAGACATATAGGGCTTTTACATGGGAATTTTTAGCTTGTAAAGATATAACGATATTCGTATTATCCCATTTTAGGTGGAAACTATGCTGGAAAACCAAAGAACCATAAGGCGAGAAATATCACTGCAAGGTATCGGTCTGCATACCGGGAATCCCTCCAGGATGACATTCAAACCGGCGCCCCCTGACAGCGGGGTGAAGTTTACCCGGACCGATCTTCCCGGCCGGCCATCGGTGGTGGCTGATATTGACCATGTGGTCGATATCTCGCGAGGTACCAGCCTGGCCAACGGAGATGCCCGGGTATATACGGTGGAGCATGTTCTGGCGGCCATATCCGGACTCCAGATCGACAATCTGGAAGTGGAATTAACGGCCAATGAACCGCCGGTGGTCGATGGTTCGGCCCGCCCCTATGTCGATAAATTGCTTGAGGCCGGAATCGAGACCCAGGATGCCGAACGGGAGTACCTGGAAGTCGATACGACCATGTCGTATTCCGAACCGGATCGGGCGGTCGATATCGTGGTGACACCATCGGATACTTTTCGCATAACTTTCATGGTCGATTATAAAAATCCGGCTCTGGGAACGCAATATACTACCCTGATCGATCTGGAGAAGGAATTTGTCGATGAATTCGCCCCGGCGAGAACTTTCTGTTTTCTTTCCGAGGTGGAGATGCTTCGCGATAAAGGATTGATCAAGGGCGGGGGATTGAATTCGGCTATTGTAATTTATGATTCCGACAAGGGGCAGGTCGAGGTGGACCGGATTAAGAGGGCTTTAAATTTGACGGATGAGGCTTTTGTCGGGAAGACGGGGATTATTAATGATATCCCCCTGCGTTTTTATAACGAGCCGGTCCGGCATAAGGCCCTGGATCTGATCGGCGACCTGTTTTTGATCGGGGTGCCGATTAAAGGGCATATCCTGGCGGCCCGTTCGGGTCATAAGGCCAATGTGGAACTGGTTCGAAAATTGCGGGCTCTCTATAAAAAGAAAAAACTGGCCAGCAAATTTCAGAAGTCCAAGGCCGAACCGTTTCTTGATATCAACGGTATCATGAGTATTATGCCGCATCGTTATCCCTTCCTGCTGGTTGACCGGGTTCTCGAGCTGGAACCGGAAAAAAGAGTCGTGGCGATCAAAAATGTCACCGTGAATGAGCCTTTTTTCCAGGGGCATTTCCCTGGAAAGCCCGTGATGCCGGGGGTGCTTATTATTGAAGCTATGGCCCAGGCGGGAGGCGTCCTGCTTCTGGAAGCGGTGGAGAAACCTGAAACCAAGCTGGTTTTCTTCCTGGCCATCGATAATGTCAAATTCCGCAGAATGGTAACACCAGGCGATACTCTTCGTTTCGAACTGGATATGCTAATGTTCCGTCGCGGCACCTGCAAGATGAAAGGCAAAACTTTTGTCGGCGATACGGTCGTGGCGGAAGCAGAACTCATGGCTATAGTTAAGGAAAGATGAACAATATACATTCCACGGCGATAATCGATAAAAGCGCCGTTCTGGGCGACAACGTTACGGTCGGTCCCAATACGATTATCGAAAAAGAGACTATAATCGGAAACAATGTCAGTATCGCCGCCAATTGCCTGATTGCCCAGTACACCGAATTACGGGATAGTGTAACCCTGTCCCACGGCGTCGTTCTCGGAACGGTACCCCAGGATCTGAAATTCGGCGGCGAGAAAACCCGTCTGATTATCGGTGAGGGAACAACCATTCGCGAGTATGCCATGCTGAACCGCGGCACCAAGCACAGCGGTCAAACGGTGGTTGGAAAAAACTGCCTGTTGATGGCTTATTCGCATGTTGCCCACGATTGTTACCTGGGTGACAATGTCATTATGGCCAATGCCGTCAACCTGGCGGGCCATGTGGAAATAGGCGATTATGCCATTATCGGCGGGGTCGTTCCGATTCATCAGTTTGTTAAAATCGGGGCCCATTGCATGATCGGGGGCGGTTTCCGGGTTCCCCAGGATGTCTGCCCGTATTCACTGGTCGGCGGGTATCCGCTTAAGGTTATCGGTATTAATGCCATCGGACTCAAACGCCGCGGGTTTGCCCCGGAGGCAGTTCATCTGCTGGAAAAAGCCTTCAAGTTTTTATTCTTTTCCAATCTCAACACATCGCAGGCGGTTGAGCGGATAAAAGGAGAAATCCAGCCGATCAAGGAAATTCAGATCATTCTCGATTTTATCGATCGTTCCACCAGGGGGATAACCAAGTAATCCGGCCAGTGGTATCGAATATAGACTGATATTATTTATGGATAAATTAAAAACGGCTGTTATCGGGGTGGGTCATCTGGGACGACATCATGCCCGATGGTACAAGACGATCAATGAATCGGAACTGATCGGGGTCTATGATGCCGATCAGGAGAAATGCCGCAAAGTGGCCGAGGAACTGGGGGTGACAGCTTTTAAGGAAATGACCGACATCTTCGACCGGGCGGAGGCGGTGTCGATCGCAACCCCGACCACAACCCATTTCGAAATCGCCCGCCGGTTTATTGAGCAGAAAATTCACTGCCTGATCGAAAAACCGATTACGGTTACGGTCGATCAGGCTTACCGGTTAATTGAACTGGCTGAACAGCATGGTGTGATTTTATCGGTGGGACATATCGAGAGATTCAATCCGGCCGTGACGGCGCTGAAAAAATTCAATATCGCACCCCGTTTTATCGAGGCCCATCGCCTGGCCGCCTTCGATCCTCGCGGAACCGATGTGGCGGTAATTCTCGATTTGATGATTCATGATGTCGATCTGGCCCTGCATCTGATCAAATCGAAAGTCGAACGTATCGAGGCCTCGGCAGTGGCGGTGATTTCGGATAAGGCCGATATCGCCAATGCCCGGCTGACTTTTGCCAACGGCGCAGTGGCCAACCTGACGGCCAGCCGTATTTCACTTCATGCCATGAGAAAACTGCGGATATTCCAGAAATCCGGGTACTATTCGCTCGATCTGGCCGAAAAACGAGCCGATATATACCGCCTGGCTGACGACGGCTCCGATAACGAACCCGGGATGCGGATTCCTCTGGGCAAATCGGGCCATGATCTCCTTTACAGCAAGGATGGCTCCAGGGATGAAGATATGCTTTGCCGCGAACTGACCAGCTTTGCCCGGGCGGTTCTGGATAACTCGGCGCCCGAGGTTTCGGCGGCGGAGGCGGCCGAAGCCCTGCGGGTCGCCATTGAAATCGATAAAATCGGCATAAATGGGGTTCTCTCCGGAGATGTCCGATAAAACAATCCCGATATTTCTCTCGGCCGGCGATCCCTCGGGGGACATCGCCGGGTATCATCTAATACAGGAGTTAATTATCCGTAATGACAACCTGTCTTTTCTGGGGCTGGGTGGATCACGGATGAAAGCGGCTGGTCAAGAACAATTGATTGAAGGATCGCGTCTGGCCGTCCTCGGATTCTGGGAAGTGGCCCGAAAGTTCATGTTTTTCAAAAGGCTAATAAATCAAGCGGCGGTGCAAATCGAAAAGATACGACCCCGGGCGGTGATTCTGATTGATTATCCCGGATTCAACCTGCGTCTGGCCAAGCGGATCAAGCCCCTTGGAATCCCCATTATTTATTATGTGTCTCCCCAGGTCTGGGCCTGGGGCGGCAAGCGTATTCACCAGATCAGGCGACTGGTGAATTTGATGCTTCTTATTCTTCCTTTCGAAAAAGAAATATATGATAAGGCCTCGATAAAAAATCAATTCGTCGGTCATTATCTGCTGGATGATATGGATAACCGTTTTATCCGGTCCCCGTACAATCCGGATTCTGATCTGATCCTGCTCATGCCGGGTTCGCGCTCTCAGGAAGTCCAGCGAATGCTGCCGACGATGCTTGAAACGGCCGCGAGACTGAATCGGGATAACCGCTGGAGATTCGCCATCGCCGCGGTCGAGGGAGAGATCGACTATAATTCATATCTGAACGAGATTGAATTTCCGGTGCAACTGGTCAAAGGGGGGACGCGGGAGTTAATCGCTGAAAGCCGGCTGGTGATTACTTCATCGGGTACCGCCACCCTTGAAACAGGAATAATCGGGCGGCCGATGATTGTTATCTATAAAACCGGGACGCTGACTTATCTGATTGCCAGACACCTGGTCACGCTGGATAAAATCGCCCTTGTTAATATTACCGCCCGTGAGAAAATCGTCCCGGAATTAATACAAAACCGGGCCGTTCCGAAAGCCATCGCCGGTGAAGCGAAAAGAATGCTTGAAAACAAAACACTCTGTCTGGATATTGTCCGACGGTTGAATGAAATCTGTGAACGGCTGGAAACGACAGGTGCCTCGGCGCGGGCGGCTGAGGCTATCATGGAGTATATCTCGTGCTGACTCTGTATAAAATCTTCACGATGATTCTCTACTATATCAGTTTACCGGTGATATTTCCGGCTTATCTGGCGGGTTCCCTCAAATGGGGACATCGTCTGGGATACGGGTATAAGCCCTGTGATCGGCAGGGATGCCAACTGTGGTTGCATGCATCATCGATGGGTGAGGTGAAGGTTATGGGGATTCTGATCGGGCAGTTGCGGAAAATTGACCCGAATCTTTCCCTCTATATCACCGTCATGACGGATACCGGCTACCAGAGCGCACTTGATCTGGTATCGAAAAATACCGCCGTCGGTTATATTCCTCTGGACAGCCGGCCGGCCATTAATCGCTTTTTGAAAACCGTCAATCCGGCCCGGGCGGCTTTTATCGAAACCGAAATCTGGCCCAACATTATCACTGCGCTGGGACATCGCCGAATTCCGGTTTTTTTGGCCAACGGACGGCTTTCCGAAAAAGCCGCCGGACGGTATCGGTTGGTACGATCTGGACTGGGCCGGGTTTTTGAGCAATACACCGCCATGATGGTCCAATCGGAGGAAGATCGGGAACGTTTTATATCCGTCGGGGCCCGACTGGATGGGATCGACGTGCTGGGCAATTTAAAATTCGATGCGCCGATGACCCGGTTGAGCGATGAACGTATCAGGGAACTGAAAAATTCATTGCCATTTGGAGTTAAGGCGAAATTATTTATCGCCGGTTCGACCCGCGGCGGTGAAAATGAAATCATCATTAATGTTTTTAAAAAGCTGGCAGGCGAGTTTCCCGATGTCCGCCTGATTCTGGTTCCCCGTCACCTGGAAAGAGTCGGCAGTATTCGTTTACTCTGCGATACGGCTCAAGTCAAATACCGACTGTTTTCCCAGGAGGGGATTACCAAAGATGACCCGATGATTCTTGTGGTTGACAGTATGGGGGTTCTCAACGACCTGTATTCGGTGTCCGATATCGCCTTTGTCGGCGGGACACTGGTCGATATTGGCGGCCAGAATATACTGGAGCCGGTCTGGGCCGGAATACCGGTACTCTATGGTCCCTCGATTTTCAACGTACGTGACAGCTCGGCCTATATCACTGGCGGTCGATTCGGCAAAATGGTGACCGATGGCGATGATTTATACCGCCATCTGGTCGGATATTTCAGGGGGGAGTTGACCTTCAGGACCAAAAACAGAAATGAAGATGAGAACTCGCGGGCCTTTCAAACCGCCCGAAAAATTCTGGGGCCGGCGGTAGCCGATGGAAAAACTGTGGCTGACAATAATCAATAATAAAAACAAACCCGGATACTGGCCGGCGGTTTTTATTCTATGGCTGGTCTCTATCCTCTATAATATCGGGGTTCATGTTCGTCGTATTTTCAGCCCTGCACCTGCCCGGATTTCGATTCCGGTCATATCAATCGGGAATATCACGGTCGGCGGGTCCGGCAAAACGCCAATGGTAATCAGATTGGCCGAATACTTTCGAAGCCGAAATAAAAAGGTGGGGATTATCTCCTCGGGATACGGAAGAAGATCCAAAAAAAATATCGATGGAACAGGTCAGGAGATTGCCTCCCTGGCGGTCGATCTGACCGGGGACGAGGTTCTGATGATGGCCGAAACCCTTCCGGATATTTATTTTACGGTGGCCAAATCGAAATATGAGGCGGCCGGGCGAATGGATGAAAAATACCATCCTGATATTATCCTGGTCGATGATGGTTATCAGCACCATCGGCTGGGCCGTGATTTCGATCTCCTCATAATCGACTCCGGGATCGATTTGCGCAAAGAACATATCTTTCCTCTGGGAAGACTCCGGGAGAGTATTCATGCTCTCGAACGGGCCCAAGGAGCAGTCCTGACCAAAGGTAATATTTCCACAGCCGCGCCCGGTTATGTTGACTGGATCAGGGGGAATTTTCCGGGAAAACCGGTGGCCGAAGTGGAATTTGTCAACGAGTCTATTGTTGCGGGCGGGAAAAGAATTCCCATCGACGAAACGACCGGGCAATCGGTTTATTTCTTTGCTGGAATCGGCGGATTTTCGACTCTTTTGAACTATGTCAGAAGTATGTACGGCAATATTGCCGAACAGCGACAGTTTCCCGATCATTGCTGTTATTCTCCGGAAACGGTTGCCGAATTGACAAAGGATATAGATAAAATTAATCCGGATCTGGTTTTAACTACTCATAAAGATTATGTAAAAATAAGAAATTTTGATTTCGGTCGAATCGTATATTATCTTGATTTACAGCTTCGATTCATATCCGGTGAACAGGATTTGCTGGAAAAACTCGATCAAGTGGTAAAGAAATAATGGAACGACATTACGACTTCCTGATAATCGGTTCTGGAATTGCCGGGTTGTTTTTTGCCCAGAAAGTGGCCGCCATGATGCCCGATCGGAGGGTAGCGGTAATTACCAAGAAAAGCGAAACGGCCTCGAACACCAACTACGCCCAGGGCGGAATCGCCACGGTGATCGCTCCAAGCGACAGTTTTGAGATGCATGTCCGGGATACGCTGGTTTCCGGGGCCGGGCTGTGTAATAAGAAAGTGGTCGACCAGATTGTTAAATACGGGCCGACCGCGATTGGAAAACTGGTCGAGGTGGGAGTGAATTTCACCCGGAAAAAGGGGCGTTTTGATCTCGGCCGCGAGGGGGGCCATTCCACCAATCGGGTGGTGCATGCCGCCGATCTGACCGGGCGCGAGATCGAGCGGGCCCTTCTGACCTCATGCCGGCGCAAGAAGAATGTCGATATTTTCAGGGAAACCATTGTTCTTGATTTGATAACCTATATTCATAACGGCCGCCGCCGTTGCGGCGGGGTTTACACCTTCACCCGCAAAAATCGCGAGTTCAGCAGTTTTTACGCCCCGGTGACACTTCTGGCCACCGGTGGAGTGGGGCAGGTGTACTATAACACGACTAACCCGGATATCGCCACCGGCGACGGGATCGCAATGGCGTACCGGGCGGGGGCGAGGGTGGCCAATCTGGAATTCGTGCAGTTTCACCCGACCACATTGTATGATCCGGGACGCAAACCGTTTCTTATTTCCGAAGCGGTTCGCGGCGAGGGGGCGATTTTAATCAATTCCGAGGGGAAACGGTTCATGCGCGGTTATCATGCGCTCAAGGAACTGGCCCCGCGCGATATTGTGGCCCGGGCCATCGACAGCCAGCTCAAGGAATCGGGCGACGATTGTGTCTATCTCGATATCAGTCACCTCAATTCCCGCTTCACCAAAAAACGGTTTCCCAATATTTACAAAGAGTGTCTCAAACGGGGAGTCGATATCACCCGCGAGCCGATCCCGGTTGTTCCGGCGGCGCACTATATGTGCGGCGGGGTGATTGCCGATCTGCACGGCCGGACTGATATCGAGGGGATGTATGTCTGCGGCGAGACCGCCTGCACCGGGATGCACGGGGCCAACCGGCTGGCCTCGAATTCGCTTCTGGAAGCGGTGGTGATGGCCGATTTCGCCGCCGATGATGCCGTCGAATTCCTGAAAAGAGAAAAATTCCCCGAATCCCCGGCGGCCGAACACTGGCTGCAATCCTCGATCACTTTGAAAAAAGAGAAAATCGTGGTGTCGCACGACCGGCTGAGCCTGAGAAAGCTGATGTCGGATTTCGTGGGGATTGTCCGTTCCGAGGACCGTCTGGCCCTGGCCGGGGAGCGCACCCGGGTTATTCACAAGGCCATCGAATCATATTATCTCAGTCAGCCGGCCTCGTATGCGGTGGTGGAACTGCGTAATATCGCCCTGGTGGCCAATCTGATAATCCGGGCGGCTTCGCGGCGCAAGGAATCGCGCGGATTGCATTATATTGTGGATTATCCCGAGACCCTGGATACTTGGAAACGCAACACGATCCTAAGGCCGAAAAACTACCTCCCCCACCGGACGGGCAAATAGCTTGGCAAAATAACCCGATAACACAACCTGGATGCGTGTCGTCCGGAATGAAAGTGTCCCATAAGATTGCATATCAATAGAAAAGTCCATATTTATTCCCCGAATAGATATGACATGATTTTCCGCCCTATTAAAGTGAATGGTTTCAATTTCAATCCAAATAAAAATAGCGCTAAGGGACCGGTGATAAATTGGATTGACAACAGATACCAATTGCGATATAATTGAAGTCTCGAAGTCTTGTTAAAAGATTGGCGTGTAATGGCGTAAATGGTAATAAATGGATCAGAACCGTCTTAAAACACTTATCGAACCGGTCGAACCCGACCTGACGATTTTCGATAAACGCTTGGGGGAGATACTCAAAGGCGATACCCCGCTGATTTCCGCCATCGCCCAGCACCTGATGCGCTCGCATGGGAAAAGAATGCGGCCGGCTCTTATGTTCCTGGTTTCGCGGGCCGGGGAATTTTTTACCGAATATACTATCGATGCCTCGCTCTCCATCGAGTTGATTCACACCGCGACTCTTCTGCATGACGATGTCGTCGATGATGCCGATATGCGGCGCGGGATGGAAACCGTCAACAGCAAATGGACCAATCTGGTTTCGGTTCTGATGGGAGATTACCTGTTTGCCAAGGCCTTCCGGCTGATGGTTTCGGCCCAGTCGATCGATCTGGTCGAGGCTATATCGCAGGCCACCGAACGGGTTTCGGTGGGGGAATTGCGCCAGGTCGAGGAAACCGCCAACTATGATCTCTCCGAGGAGGAGTATCTTAAAATTATCGCCGATAAAACCGCCTCGCTTTTCGCCGTATCATGCGAGGCCGGGCCGATTCTGGCGGGCCGGAACGGGCAGACCCGGAACCAGTATGCCGCTTTCGGTGAAAAAGTCGGACTGGCTTTCCAGATTGCCGATGATCTTCTGGATTATGTCGGCGATGCCGATGTTACCGGGAAAGAGCCGGGCAACGATGTCGTCAACGGTAAAGTAACCCTGCCGCTGATTTACACTCTCCGTAACGGCGAAAAAGACAAAAGCCGGGAAATATTGAGACTTCTTGGTAACGGGATTGACAAGGGCGGTTTTGAGAGAATATTAAAATATGTCCATGAATCGGGCGGTATCGAATACGCGTACCGGCGGGCGACCCAGATTGGCAGCGAGGGGCTGGAAAAGGTCAACGGACTGAAAAAATCGGTTTATTATAAATCACTGACCGGGATGGTCGATTTCTCCACCTCACGAGCCGCATAGCCGGGTTTCTTCTGCCTCCCAATTTCGGTCGGAATAATGATTTACCTGTATAACTGAATATGTTTGGCATCACCGAGATTTCCATAGATTTTCTAACCGGCCGGCCGGTGGTCACGGTTCTGTTTTTTATCTTGTTTGTCATCTTTGCCGTTTATCTCTACCGGCGCACCAATCCACCCTTGTCGCGCGGGATGAAAATACTGCTGACCGGTCTCAGGATTGTCGCTGTGGTGGCGGTTTTTCTGGCCTTGATGGAACCGGTGCTGTCGTACCGTCGGGAGTATGAAAGAAAAGCGAGACTTACTATCCTGGTCGATCACTCGAAAAGTATGGATATCATGGAAAACGATCTGAGTCGTTCGGCCCGGGTCGATTCGGTTATGGAGAGCGGAGAACTCCGGGATTTTATCGGTAATTTCGACTATGAAACGGTGCCATTTGCCGGTCTTGCCGCCGGAGAGGATAATGATAATCTCGACCGCGATCGGACCGCTCTGGGTGAAGTCCTGACCGCAATGGCCGACCGGCAGATCGCCGCCCCGGCCGAAGCCTGGTTGCTGTTCTCCGATGGTATCTCCAACAGCGGAATTGCCCCGGCGGAAGCCTCGGCTCGTATAAAAACCCCAATTTTTTCAATCGGGGTCGGAATCCCCGCGGCGGAAAAGGATATCGCTCTGGCCGGACTCGATTATAATCAAATCGTGTTTGCCGGCAAACCGACTGCGGTAACGGTGCATCTTGAATGGCAGGGTATGGACAACGATCGGGCGAAAATCCAGGTCCGGAGCGGCGAGAAAGTTTTATCCGAACAGGAAATCAAACTGCCGCCGGGCGATTTGAAGGATGATATCGTTTTGAAATTCGTTCCCGAAAAACCGGGACAACAGACTTTCCGGGTTGTGATTCCGGGATCTCCGGATGAAATATCCGCTGATAACAACAGCCGATCATTTTCGGTGACGGTGTTAAAAAGCAAGATGGAAGTGCTTCTGGTGGCACCGACCCTGGACTGGGAATACGCCTTTTTGAATCGGTTTTTATCCCGGTCGGAGTCGGTCGATTTGACCCGGGTAGTCTTCAAGGATAATGATTATTTAACCGGCTCTTTTCCCGATCAACAAACCAAACTTAACCGATATGACCTGATTATTCTCTGCGACATAAAACCATCGGCTCTTAAATCCCGCAAGAACCTGTTTGATTCTTTTCTGAAAGATAAAGGTGGTTCGATCCTGGTTTTGCTGGGTGAAAATTACCTGATGGAAACCTGGCCGCGCTGGCTTGATGATTATCTTCCGTTCATAAATACCCGCCGGGGAAGTTCGCTGGTCTATCTGAAGTTTAACGGTGCACCGGCGGAGAATTATCTTTTCCATCCCGCCGTGAGAATCGCCGACAACCGGCAGAATATCAGGGAAGCCTGGCGCAATCTGCCGAATTTCGAGGCACTGGTGCCGATTGATTCGGTTGCACCCAACTCCGAAATCCTGGTAACAGCCGATCTGGGCCGGGCGGCTATGACGGCGCCGATAATCGGCTACCGCCATTTCGGTGGCGGGCGGGTGCTGGCCACCGCGGCTTTGCCCTTCTGGCACTGGGCCTTTTTCGGCTATGGTTTTGGTGAGGAGCCCGGAGAGTACGGTCGGTTTTTCGATGGTCTGGTCAACTGGCTTTCCGTCCGCGAGGAGGCCGAGCCGGTTCGCATAATACCCGACAAGGCAGTTTACACCCGGGGCGAAAAAGTCGGTTTCACCGCCTTTGCCTATGATCTTGGGTTTCGCCCGATTGAGGGGGCAGGCGGGTATGTCGCCATGGCCGCCGAGAATGGCAAGGATACCTCCCTGGTTCAACTGATTGATATGGGTGAGGGAAAATACCGGGCCGATTTCGAGATCCTGCCATCGGCTCGCTACAATTATTTTGCCGTGGCGGAGAAAGATGGCCGAAGGATTAAGGAAAGTTCCGGCCAGGTGGCGATTGAGGGTTATTCGATCGAGGAATTCCGGCGCCGCCCGGATTTTGAAAATTTGAACGCCGTCTCCCGGCTTACCGGCGGCCGCTTTTATCCTGTTAACGGCATCGATTCTCTTTATCCGGTGGTGCCCCATGATAAAATCACCGTCACGGTCCAGAATGAAATTGTCCTCTGGAATAAATTCTGGCTCCTGGCAATCTTTATTCTGGCGCTGGGGCTGGAGTGGTTTATTCGTAAACGATTGCAGCTGATTTAATATTCCATCGCGGCGTAACATGTACTAAGGCAATTGCCGTCCAACGATCAATCGGATCAAAATCTTTTAATAGGAGCATCAAAATAAATATTTGATATATTACTCTCTCCATATTATAATGGGCTCTGTTTATGAGAAGAGGAAAGTGACCATGAAAATTGCAGTGATTGGATCGGGTTTGATGGGTCGGGCGGCGGTTTACGACTTGAGCCGTGTCGAAGGAGTTAAAAAAATCGGATTGTTCGATTTCGATCTGGAACTGGCTGAGGAAATCGCGCGAAAATACGGACAGGAAATTACTATCGCCGGAAGACTCGATGCCGGTGATGAGGACCATGCCGCATCGCTTTTACAAGAATACGATGCCTGTATATCGGCCGTAACCTATAAGTACAATCCCGGCTTAACCAGGGCGGCCATAAAGAGCGCCACTCATTTCTTCGATCTCGGCGGAAATAATGATGCCGTCAAGGCGCAATTTGAGATGAGCGAGGAGGCCCGGGCCACCGATATCGTGGTGATTCCCGATTGCGGTCTGGCACCGGGACTGGTTTCTATTCTGACCGCGGCCGGAATCGCCGAATTCGATAAGGTTAAATCGGTTAAAATCAGGGTCGGAGGCCTGCCACAGACTCCTCGACCGCCGCTTAATTACCAGATGGTGTTTTCTTCGGAGGGTTTGATTAACGAGTACTGGGAACCGGTCGTGATATTAGAAAACGGCGAAAAAAAGACCGTTAATCCGATGACCGGTCTGGAGGAACTGGAATTCGACGGAATCGGGGCCCTGGAGGCTTTTTATACTTCCGCCGGAACTTCGACCCTTCCTGACACGTACAAAGGAATTGTGGAATTCCTGGATTATAAAACCATCCGTTATCCGGGCCATTGCCAGATGTTTAAACCCATGCTGGAGATTGGGCTGGGTTCCCGGAGTGAATTGAAGGTGGGTGAGATTACTGTTCAGCCTCGCGAGGTTTTCAAAAAAGTCCTTGAGAAAAATCTGGGTTTCAATGATCCCGACCTGGTTCTGGTCAGGGTGACGATCGAGGGAGAATCTGCCGGTGAAGCCGGTAAACTGGTTCATGAAATTATCGACCGCCAGGATTCGCGGACCGGATTAACCTCGATGATGCGGATGACCGCATTCCCGGTGGCGATTATAGCCTGGATGGCCTGTTCCGGGAAAATTTCCCATCGCGGTGTAGTGCCCCAGGAAGTCGCGGTGGAGCCGAAATTTTTTATGGGTCAGTTAAAGAAAAGAAATATTAACCTGGTTATCAGGAAAGAGTAAAACCGGTTTATTACCTGCCGCCAAGAATCGTAATCAGATCGGCCAAAGAAGATTCCGGAAAATGGCCGGAATATCCAACGGCTCGTTTATATAGAGGTTTAAATCCATTAAATCGAATTTTATTGATATGGAATCGGAACGGAGATACAATTTAATTGAGAATAAATGCAAAAAACACTTGAAAAACGTGTAACAATTGTCCATATTATGGCCCAAAGAGGCGTATAAGAATAATAAACCGGAAAGAAAAAAGCAGAAGGAAGGAAATATGCAACTTTCAAGAAAAGCTGATTACGCGTTGCGAGCAGTGATGCATTTTGCTGGTTTGCCCAAGGGGCAGTTGGCTTCCATCGGAACGGTGGCCAAGGCCCAGAGTATTCCCCGGGAATTTTTAGCGAAGATTTTAAAAGACTTGACCTGGGCGGGAATTCTGGTTTCCTATCAGGGTGTAACCGGTGGCTATCGCCTGGCTCGTCCGCCAAAAGATGTTACTTTTCTTGATGTGATAGAAGCGATGGATGGCCCGATTACTCTCAACCTTTGCATTGAGGGCGATAAATGCTGTGAGCATTATAAAGTCTGCCGTATGAGAGACTTCTGGATCAAGGAACAGGATCATTTCAAAAAGGCTTTGACCCGTGCCAACTTCGCCAAATACAAAGCCATCCTGAAAGACTAAATATTAATCCCTTTCTTGGGATTGCGACCGGGGGTGAATACCACCCCCGGTTTTTTTGTTCCCCAACGTAATTTTCTCCCGGACCAATCGTATAAGGTACTGGAGAATCAAAATCCATTATTACGCGGATGGTATGGGCCGGCTATTATAGGGGTTGATTTTTGGGCCTTAATATAGTAATATTTATGCGGTTTTTAAGGGCGTAATTCAGCCGGTTGACTCGGCGGGAAACCGGAATTTCGGCTTGAATGTCGCTGTTTATTTCTTAAGCGGAATTGAAGAAATTGAAGTCGGGAGCAATGCCTTATGAATTTCGAAGATAAAGATTATAAAATCAGGGTCGGCCTGGCGGAAATGCTCAAGGGCGGTGTCATCATGGATGTCACCAACGCCGATCAAGCTAAAATCGCCGAACAGGCCGGAGCGGCGGCGGTGATGGCTCTGGAACGAGTTCCCTCGGATATCCGGGCCGAGGGCGGGGTGGCCAGAATGGCCGATCCTGAGGTTATCGAGGCTATTAAAAAGGCGGTTTCGATACCGGTCATGGCCAAATGCCGAATCGGGCATTTTGCCGAGGCCGAAATCCTCCAGGCCCTGGAAGTCGATTTTATTGATGAGTCCGAGGTCTTAACCCCGGCCGACTACAAATACCACGTCGATAAATGGAAATTCCGGGTTCCTTTTGTCTGTGGTTGTCGCAATCTGGGCGAGGCCCTGCGACGAATCGCCGAGGGAGCGGCCATGATTCGTACCAAAGGAGAAGCCGGAACCGGTGATGTTTCCGAGGCGGTTAAACACCTTCGAGAGATAAATTCGGCCATGAAACGGCTGACCTTGATGTCCGACGAGGAGCTTAATGGAGCGGCCAAAGAGATGGCGGCCCCGTTGACGGTTGTCAAGATAGTCGCCAGACTCGGCAAATTACCGGTACCGAATTTCGCCGCCGGCGGAGTGGCGACTCCTGCGGATGCGGTTCTGGTTATGAAACTTGGGGCCGAGGCCGTTTTTGTCGGAAGCGGAATCTTTAAATCAGCCAACCCGGAAAAACGAGCCAGAGCCATAGTGACGGCGGTGACCCGGTATAAGGACCCGAAAGCGGTGGCTGAGTGTAGTCGCGGTCTGGGCGAAGCCATGAAGGGTATTTCCGCCGCCGCCATTCCGGATGAGGATCTGCTTCAGGTCAGATAATCTTTGACATTGATCGCCTATGTATTCACATCTGACGATTGGCGTCCTGGCACTTCAGGGCGATTTCGAACGACATTTGTATCGTCTGTCGGCCCTCAAAACCAATTGCCGGGAAATAAGAACCGGTGGAGACCTGTCCGGTCTTGATGGTCTTATTATTCCCGGCGGTGAATCCACTACCATGAGTATGCTCCTCGACCGATTTGTTATGCGCCCGGAGATGGAGCGTTTCTGTTTCGAAAAACCGGTTTGGGGGACCTGCGCCGGGATGATTATGCTGGCTCGGGAAGTTGATGATGTCCGGGTCAAACCTTTGAAAATAATTGATATCTCGATTGCCCGAAACGGGTACGGCCGACAGGTGTATTCTTTTCATACTGAAGTAAAAGCCCATCTGAATGGTCATGATGTTTCGCTCCCGGGTTCTTTTATCCGCGCTCCGGTGGTTATGGATGCCGGCCCGGAAGTCAAAATTCTGGCCCGGCATGATAATTCGCCGGTTCTGCTGATTCAAGGAAAATGCCTGGTCAGCTCTTTTCATACCGAGCTGGATGACGACCTGACCTTAACCCGATATTTCCTCGACCATCTGGTAATGGACACCGGCGTGATATGAATTACAGACGATATCGCGGGCGGAGTATTATTCGATTTTGGATTCGTATCTTATGAATATGATAAAGATTAAGAAAATTATCATAGCCCAGCATTACGGATTCTGCATGGGGGTCAAGCGGGCTATCTCGATTGCCGAAAAAACCATGACCGGGGATGAACCTGTTACCATTCTGAACGAAATAGTCCATAACGATGCCATTGTGCAGAAATTCTCGAAATCGGGGGTAGGACAATCCTCGGATATTGATGAAATTACAAGGGGAACAGTAATTATATCGGCTCATGGAGCCTCACCCGAGGTGATTACCAAAGGCAGAAAACGGGGCTTGAAAATAGTCGATGCTACCTGCCCGCTGGTGATTCGTATTCACAAAATCATCCGGCGTCTGGCCGAGAACGATTATCATATACTGCATTTCGGCGATCCGGATCATGACGAAACTATTGGAATTGTCGGTCATGCTCCCGGAAAGGTAACGGTGATTCAGAGCCTTGAATCTTTGAAAAAAGCAGGCGATTTTGAAGGAAAGCTGGCTCTGACATCGCAAACCACGGCCCGAATCGCGGATTTCGAAGAAGTCGAACGAGCCGCACGCAAACTTTATCCGGGAATTGAAGTTTTCAACACCATCTGCAATGCGACCGGTCAGCGGCAGGCCGCCATTGTGGCTCTGGCACCGGAAGTGGATCTGATGCTGGTGGTGGGTTCGCAAACTTCGGCCAATTCCAAACGGTTGGCTAAAATCTCGGCTACCATTTGTCCCCGAAGCTTTTTGATTAACTCGGCCAATGATATCAGGCCGGAAATGTTTACCGGAAATGAACACCCGGTTGAAACAGTTGGCCTGTCTGCCGGAGCATCGACTCCCGACTTTTTGATTGACGGCGTTAAAGACCGCCTGATCGATATGGCCGGGCGACGGGTGGATATTGTCTATTCCGGCCAGAGATGCCGGGTCAACGAACTGGTTATGAAGAAGATGCCGTTTGACTTGAATGGGTAATAGCCGCTTTTTCGGATACGTCCTATTTTTGTAAATGTCGTCAATGCTAATTCAGATTGGCGGCATATTGTCTTGCCAATTATGGGCAATTCGCTTAAAATAGTCTATGACAGCTTTTGACCGGATATCCGTCTGCGGAGCCCATTATGACAGATACCGATAAAACCAGAGAACAGCTTGAACAGGAATTGGCCGAATTAAGGGGCCAGTTGAAAATAATGAATGATTCTCTGGCCCGCTTCGAATGCTTCGAAAAAGCCCTCCCCGACAGCGGCCAGCAATATTGGGGCCTGATCCAGAATATGCATGAAGGGGTGGTGGTCCAAAATGAGAAGGGCATCTTTGTCTACGTCAATAATAATATCTGCCGGAAATTAGGCTACGCGGCGGAGGAGTTAATAGGCCGATCAGCAATCGATTTCGTGCATGAAGACAGCCACAAGACGCTCCTTGGTCAAATGGAGTTCAGGCGGCAAAACCAGGGGGCGGAGTACGAGATTATTCTCAAACGCAAGGATGGGGGCAAATTCCACAGTATCGCCTCGGCCAGTCCTCTGATTGATCCCAACGGTGAATATCGGGGAAGCTTTGCCCTGATAACGGATATATCCAGTCGTATTGGCGCCGAGGAGGCTCTGAGGGAGAGTGAGGAAAGATATCGGAAGGTTATTGAAAACGCCGGTGAGGGAATTATGGTGACCCAGGGAAACCGGGTGACATATATCAATAAGAAGGGCGAGCAAATCACCGGCTACAGCTTTGCGGATCTTTCCGAAATCGAAGTGCGGAAGCTGATTCACCCCGATGATTATCCCTTGATACTGGAGAGGTATGTTCAACCTGTAACGGGTGTGTCAGAATCATTTTCCTTCCGGGTGAGAATATATAATCCGCAGGGAGAAATAAAATTACTGGAAGTCAATGTAGTCGGTATTACCTGGGAAAATAGTCCGGCCCTGCTTCATATTTTCAGTGATATCACTGATCGACGACGGGCGGAAGAGGATTTGAGGGAAAGCGAGAGCCGCTATCGGTCGCTGATTGAAATCTCGCCGGATGCCATCAATGTTACCGATATTTCCGGCCGGATTACAATGGCCAACCAAAGATCGGTAAACCTGTTCGGTTTTGAGAGCCGTGATGATTTAATTGACCGGGATATTTTTGATCTGATTGTTCCTGATGACCGCGAAAAGGCCATCCTTGACGCCCGCCTGATCATTGCCGGCGGATCAGTTCGCAATATGGAATATCGAATGATCAGACAGGACGGCTCCGGGTTTTATGCCGATTTCAGTGCCACCCTGATTTGCGACAGGGATGATAAACCGTCGGGTTTCCTGAGTGTCATTCGCGATATCACCGTCAGGAAAAGTGAAGAAGATGAATTAAAAAAATATCGAGACCGGTTGGAGGATCTTGTCAGTCAGCGCGCCGCGGAATTGAAAGATATCAACCGGGGATTGAAAAAAGAAATTTTCGAGCGCGGAAAAATTGAACATGACCTGCGTGAATCCGAGGGAAAGTATCGACTGCTGGTGGATAATATCCCGGAGGTGATCTCCCTGATAGACCATGAGGGAAAAGTCCTGTTTGTCAATGCCGTCGGGGCCCGGGATATGCAAAGTGAAGCCGATAAAATTATCGGCCGCAAATTGAGTGATTATTTCCCGGCCGAATATGCCGACCACCAGATGCGCAGTATTCGAAGGTCTCTGGATTCCGGGGAAGAATTATATGAAGAATTCGAACTGAAAATCCGCGATGAGATCAGATGGTACGACACAACCATCCACCCGGTGAAGAACGATGATGACCGATACTCCTCGGCCATGATTATCGCCCGGGATATAACCAGCCGAAAAAAAGCCGATGAAATTCTGCAGGCCAGTGAAGAAAAATATCGTGCCCTGGTGGAAGCCACCGATACCGGCTATGTAATCCTGGATACCCTTGGCAATGTTGTCGATGCCAATATGGAATATCTCCGGCTGACCGGCCGCCGTAAAATGAAGGATATCCGGGGCAAGAACATTTCCGAATGGACGGCGCCGCAGGCCATGGAAAAAAGCCGCGAGGAATTCGATAAATGTATCCGACAGGGTTACCTGCGGAATGTCGGCCTTGACTATATCAATCTCTCCGGGGAAATTATTCCTGTCGAAATCAGCGCCAGGGTGGTCGAAACCGAGGATGACGATCGAGTTTTAGCTCTCTGCCGCGATGTCTCGGAAAGCTGGCTGGTTCAAAAGGCCCTGAGGGAAAGCGAGGAATTCAACCGGGCCATTATCGAACACTCTCCATTGGGAGTCTCGATCCGCAACCGGAACGGGCTACTGCTGGGGTATAATAAAGCCTGGCGGGATATCTGGGCCATACCGGATGATGATATCGAGGAGTACCAGAAACGAACCCGGCATGCCCTGCAATTCGATGAACATGATAGTTATCTCGGGGAGTGGCTGCCCCGGGTCCATGATATTTATGAACACGGCGGCTATCTTCATATTCCCGAGATTCAATCCCGAAAACACCGTACCGGAAAATTACGCTGGCTCTCCCAGCATTTTTATGCCATCAAGAATGACCGTGATGAAGTCGAGCGGGTAATAATCCTGACCGAGGATATCAGCGATCATAAACAAGCTGAAGCGGAATTACGCGATACCGAAGTAAAATTCAGGGAACTGGCCGATCTTTTACCGCAGACTCTTTTTGAAACTGATCTGGAAGGTTATATAACCCTGGCAAATAATAAAGGTTTTGAAACCACCGGCTATTCCCGGGAGGATCTTGAGCGGGGATTTCATCTTCTCGATTTATTCGAGCCGGATGATCAGGAGTTGGTCCGGAGAAAATTTGAAGAGAGACTGGCGGGCATTGCGGCCGATGAACATGAGTATAACCTGGTGGGTAAAGACGGCCGGAAAATACCGGTCCTCATTTATTCGGCGCCGATTCTGATTGATGACCGTCCGGCCGGACTGCGCGGGGTGATGGTTGATATCTCCGATCGCAAGCGGGCCGATGAAGCCCTGCAGGCATCCGAGACTCTCTATAGCTCGACCCTGAATGCCATGGATGATCCGATCCATGTCATTGATCGAGATATGCGTTTCACCCTGTTCAGCAAATCCTACCGTGACTGGTGCCGGGATCTTGGTCTGGGGGAAATCGAGGCCGTCGGCAGGAAGTTGATGGAGGTGTTTCCCTTCCTTTCGGATGCCGTCATGGAGGAGTATCACCGAGTCTTCACTGATGGAGAGATGTCGCGGACCGAGGAAATCACCTTTCTTAATGAAAAAAAAGTGATAACTGAAACCAGAAAAATCCCGGTGGTGAAAAACGGACAGGTGACCCATGTAATTACCGTATTGCGTGATATAACCGAGAAAAGAAAAGCCGATGAAGAACTGAAAAAACATCGTGATCATCTGGAGGAGCTGGTCAGAGAAAGGGCGGCTGAATTATCCGTCACCAATATCAAGTTGACCCGGGAAATCGTCGAACGCCGTCGAACCGAAGAACAGCTTCGCGAATCCGAAGAACGCTATAGGATATTGTTCGAGTCGGCGGCCGAGGGTATCCTGATCGCGGCCATTGATGATCTTACCCTGCTTTATGCCAATGCCGCGTTCTGCCGTCTCCTGGGTTACGCCATTGAGGAGTTAATGCAAATGACGATTTCCGATATCCATCCGGCCGGGGAAATGGATAATCTGGTTATCGATTTTTATGCCCTGGCCAAAGGAGAAAAATACATTTCCGAAAATATTCCCTGCCTTCGCAAGGATGGAACAATAGTCTATGTCGATATCAGCGGAACAGCGGCGAAAATAAACGGCCGGGAATGTAATCTGGGATATTTCCGGGATGTTACCGATCGACACCGAGCCCAGCAGGCTCTGCAGGAAAGCGAAGGGAGATTCCGAATGCTCTCGGAAGCTACCTCGGAAGGAATTATAACTCATCAAAACGGACGAATAGTCGATTTTAATCAAACGGCAACAATCATGTTTGGCTACGGCGCCGAAGAATTGCCGAAAATTAATTTGATTGATCTGGTCGAACCGGAATATGCTGAATTTATTGGCCGCAATCCTCATCAAGACGGAGAAATAGCCTGGCAGGGAATGGCCCGGCGTAAGGACGGCTCCGGCTTTCCAATAGAAGTCATCGGCAAAGCCTGCCAGTATCAGGGACAGACCGTCCGCATCCTGGCTTTTCGAGATCTCACCGAACACAAACGAGTTGAAAATGAGCTGATTAAGGCGGGCGAGGAACTTCGAGCCGAACAGGAAGCCCTTGAGGCAAAAAATATTGCCCTGAGAGAAGTGCTGGGCCAAATCGAAGCGGAAAAGAATGGAATCAAACAACAGATTTCAGCCAATATCGAAAAAATAATTGTTCCTTCTCTGAAGCGTTTCAAAGAAACCTGTTCCGAACAGCAGAAAAAACATATTGACAGCATCGAAAGCAGCCTGGAAACAATCGCATCACCCTTTATGGATAAATTACGAACCAGTCATAGTCGATTGTCACCACGGGAATTGGAAATCTGCCAGATGATAAAAAATGGTTTGAGATCGAAAGAGATTTCGGAGATCCTGAATGTATCCATTCTGACGGTTCATAAACACCGGGAAATTATCCGGCGAAAACTTGGTATCCGTAATGCGAATATAAACTTAAGCTCATATCTTCAATCACTATAAATACGTATAATTAATACGTAATAGTATCGTATTTTTACCTCATTGCCAAATATTAAAAAAATGCCGTTTATTAATAATAGCTGTGTCAATATCTGGCATCAGAAATACATAAAGTATCTGATAGGATTCTTTAAAAGTTATTTGAGGGAACAAAGTTAACGGCTCAGGTGTTCAATAGATGGAATCTCCTGATTGACTAAAAAAGAGCCCTTCACCCTTAAATTGCTGACTCGAATTCTGGTTACTGAATTATTTGAGGTTTCCTGAAATGACCGGATAAAAATGGAAGGTATTTTCAGTTGCCTTGGTTTTTTCAATCTGAAACCATTAAAGGGGTGGCAAAAGACGAGATAAATAAAATAACCAAAAGGGTGGCAAAAAGATAAAGTTCAGGTTTCGGTTGAAACCGTTTCCGGTTTTCACCTTACCAGGTCTAATAGCACACTGCAGATCATATGATTCGGAGGCGCAATGAGAAAGATGGTTGACTTCTATATGATTCCCGGCGATCCCGGATGTGAAGATATACAGGAATTTCTGGAGAAGAACGAAATTCTTTTAAGAATTCGTGATATTAAAAAAGAACCGTTGACTTATGATAAAATTTCGCGATTGGTTCGTCACTTGAATCTGGATCATTTTATAAATAAGTCATCCAAAACATATCTCCGGAAGGGTCTGGATAAAAATCTTCCATCACGTGCCGAGGTTATCGACCTGATAGCCCGGGATAATGAACTGATGAAATTCCCTATTACCGTGGCCGGGCGCCTGATGGTGATCGGTCCCAACCTGGGCAAAATTAAAGAGATGTTACAGATCAAATCGAATGGTTCCGATCCTCTTAACGGTGATATGGTCCCGAGGTTTCAATCCAACGGTCGAGCGAGGGCCAAAGAATAAAAACTGATTCCATTTTCACTCGGTCTTGTGTATATTCATCGGTGAATGGTGACCACCAATTTTGAGGAGTGAGAATGGATATTGAAAGAGAAGTTCTCGAAGTTGATATACTTGTCGTAGGGGGCGGCCCGGCCGGGCTTTCTGTCGCTTATCATCTGGCACATCTGATTGATAATTCGGGGGGGAGAGTCACCCGCCCGCAGATAGTCATTATCGAAAAAGGATCTTATCCGGGGGCACACTCATTGTCGGGGGCCGTCTTAAATCCTCTTGGTATCCGGGAATTAATACCGGATTATAAAGACCGAGGAATGCCAATCGAGCATGAGGTCGGTCCTGATTCTCTGTATTATCTTAGTGAAAAATCCAAATATCGTTTTCCTTTTCTTCCCAAACCATTTCGCAATGACGGTCATTATATAATTTCGCTCAACAAGTTCACCGGCTGGCTGGCCGAGCAGGTCGAAGGGCTGGAGATTGATATTTTCCCCGAAACCGGGGGTTTTGAGCTCCTGGTTGAGGACGACCGGGTGATCGGGGTCAGGACCAACGACCTGGGGTTGGATAAACATGGTCAGCCCAGGGCCAATTTCGAACCGGGTTCGATTATCAAGGCCAAAGTGGTAGTTCTGGCCGAGGGGGTTCATGGTTCGCTGACCAAACAGGCCGGGAGGAAACTGGGTTTATTCGAGGATGGCCTGCCGCAGTCCTATCTGACCGGGGTGAAAGAGGTCTGGGAAATTCCCGAGGATCGGTTACGCCCGGGCGAAATAATCCATACTTTCGGCTGGCCTCAGCCCTGGGAGGAGTATGGCGGCGGATTTATTTATAATATGGGTGGCAATCTGGCCGCCATCGGTTTTGCAGTCGGTCTCAACAGCCCCAATCCGACCAATGATCCGCATTATAAATTTCAAATGTTTAAGACCCATCCGATGGTCAGGCAGATTTTCGAGGGCGGTAAAATGCTTCATTATGGTGCCAAGACCATCCCTGAGGGCGGGTATTATTCGATGCCGCGCCTTTACCATGAAGGTCTGCTGGTAATCGGTGATTCGGCCGGCTTTCTGGATTCGCAACGGTTGAAGGGTATCCATCTGGCTATCAAGTCGGGGATGCTGGCGGCCGAGACGCTTTTCGAGGCACTGGAGAAAGAAGA
The DNA here is from genome assembly GCA_016933955.1 of Candidatus Zixiibacteriota bacterium. Lineage (NCBI taxonomy): Bacteria > Pseudomonadati > Candidatus Zixiibacteriota > Candidatus Zixiibacteriota bacterium. The sequence continues at coordinate 67,228 of JAFGTT010000032.1, read as the reverse complement.
TTTTTCGATTAATGTTCTGCGGGGGATGCAGGAACGGTTTGAGTCCTCGTGGGCGCGCGATCAGCTTTATGCGGTGCGTAATTATCACGCCGGATTCGATAACGGATTGTTATTCGGGATGGTCAATACCGGCTTGCAGATGATCAGCGGCGGGCGGGGATTAAACGACCGCCGCGAGGTTCATTCCGACCATGAACATATGATGCCGGTTCGCGATTATATCGCCCGTTTCGGCGAGGAATCGACTCGAAAAAATCTCAAGTTTGATAATCAGTACACCTTCGATAAATTGACCGACGTGTACCGCTCGGGAACCAAGCATGAGGAAGAACAGCCGCCGCACCTTGTCATTGCCGACTATGATATTTGCAACAATCGTTGTACCGAGGAGTACGGTAATCCCTGTCAGTATTTTTGCCCGGCTCAGGTGTACGAGATGGTTGATGATGAAAACCGTCCGGGGAAGAAGAAACTGCAGTTAACACCGTCGAATTGCGTTCACTGTAAAACCTGTGATATTGCCGATCCCTACCAGGTAATCGACTGGGTTACGCCGGAAGGCGGTGGAGGTCCCAACTATACCAATTTATAGGCGGTATCTATCGGATCCTTGTTAGCGCCCCGATAAAACAAGCGGGGGAATATCCGGGATGCAGATAAATAATGATCAGGCTATATTGTATTTCGATTTTTGCGGCCGCAGTCCTGTTTCTCTCAGGAAATTGCCCGGCCTCTGATGTCGAGTCATCGTCTGATATAAAAGCCTCCTCAGCAGAAATGCCGGCCGCTTCGGGACAAGATTTCGAAGCCTATCCCTATTACAAATTTCCGACCCTTGGCCTGATTGCCGGTTACCGGTTATTGATCAGTCCGGGTATAGGGGGCGATTGTCCCATGTCCCCGTCGTGCTCGGAATATGCCCGGATGGCGTTTCAGCGGTATGATCCCCTGACCGCCATGATGATGACATCCGACCGCCTGCATCGTTGCGGGCATGACCCGGAACAATACCGGATAACCATCATTGATGGTTATTCCCGTTACCTGGATCCGGTCGGCGGAAGGGCATGGACCGGCGGACTATCCGGTGAACCTGGTGACCGTAAAACCGATTATTCCCGTGCGCATTTGAACCATTACCGGGATTCAGGGAAATCCCCGGTTGATTCTGCCGGGGAAGATGATCGGCTTTTTGGATTCGCTGAAACCCTTCGGATGGAAAACGATTTTGTCGGCGCGGCCACCGAGTACCGGCGGCTGATGGCCTACTATCCCCATTCCATTCATTGGCCTCGGGCGGCAATGGCCCTGTATGACTGCCTGTATCAATCAGGCCGGTATCTGGCGGCGGTCCAATACGGGGAAGAATTGGGGGAACATGAACGGATACAGGGGTGGAAAACGGAAATCGATTATAAAATCGGCACCGGCTATATCCGTCTGGAAAACTACCCGGCGGCGCATCGCTGTTTCGAAAACCTGGTGGAAGGCCGGTCCGGGCTTTATCGGGATCGAGCCATGCTTTTAAACGGCCTGATTTATGCCCGCGAATGCCGATGGAAAGCGGCCGGAGATGTTTTTGCCGCGGTTAGCCCCGCCTCGGAATATTATTCGCAGGCCCGGCAGTGCGTACAATTAACCCGTGAAGCCGCAAATCTCAATAGAAAAAGCCCCGCTCTGGCGGGTATCCTGGCGGTTATCCCCGGCCTGGGTTATCTCTATGATGGTTACGGTCAAACGGCGCTTTCGGCGTTGATCGTTAACGGCTTATTCATCTGGGGCTCAATCGAGGCTTTCGATCACGATCAGCCCGGTTTGGGAGTGACCCTGTCGGTGATAGGTCTGGGATTGTATGCCGGTAATATATACGGCTCTGTGAATAGCGCCTATCGCCGCAATGCCAGGGATTTAAATGGATTGATGCTTCGTTTCGACCTGGGATTCAGCTGGTAGTGCCTCCCGAATTACCAGTGAAATATGCCTGTCAATAAAAGGGAAAGGGCGGATCATTTTGATCCGCCCCGTTCTATATGGGAGTGAGTGGTGTCGTTTTAAACGGTCGGGGTCGGGTGTTTTTCGGTTTCGGGTTGGGGGGCATGTTGATAAGCGCTGACACGATTGGATTCACCCAGGGCCAGAATCAGAATAGCCAGCAAACTGATAAAGGGAAGAATCATGCATACTCCCCATATCGGCGATTTCTCGCGGGCCCGGGCGATTTCAATCCAGATCATGGCTATGGCAACGATATTGAAAATGGGAATAAAGAGAAACAGAAACCAGTAGAGAGGCTTGCCGGCCATCTGGATAATCTGGATAATATTGAGAATCGGGACAAAGGCCCACCAGGTATTTTCATGCCCGACCTTTTTGGCAATTGTAAACAGGCACAGGGAAAAATACAGATATATTCCCAGCCAGACCAAAGGTGAGGCCAGCCAGAAAATGGTCGGTCCGTTGGATTCGTACATAGGATACCTCCATTTTGATAATGTCCGCAGAAACCGGTGATTGATTATTATATTCGAATTATCGACCGGATGGGCGACAGATAGACAAATTTTAGCTCTTTTCCAATCCCGGTGATATAAATCGCCCTTTTTTTGAACACCGGAAAAAGCATTTCGCCGGGCGGTTATTATAAGTTTTTGAAACACGGCTGATTAAATACGTAAGATAATGGAAAAAGGCGATTTGTCATTTTTGGGGATTTATGCTGATTAAAATCGTTCAGATTCAATCCCGGCTGGGGGACATGTTGACCCTTGAGGAGCGGTTGCTGGTCTTTAAACAAAGGCCGGATTTTATCTGCCTGCCCGAATATTCGCTGGTGGCTTCGGATATGCCGGATTTTGTCCGTTCGGCTATGATGATCAAGGAAAACCTGGCCTATCTGGCGGGTCTTTCGGAAGCCCTTTCGACCTGCCTGATTGGCGGTTCGGTGGTTGAGGGTGATGAGGAGGGGCTTTATAACAGCGCCTACCTGTTTGATCGCGGGTGTATTATCGGGCGATACCGGAAACTCAATCCGGTCAGCGGAGAAATAGACAAGGGTATTTTGCCGGGTGACAAGATTTTTGTCAGAGAGATCGAGGGCATTCGTTTGGGGATATTGATTTGCGCCGATGCTTTGAATGTTGCCCTTTTTGAAAAAATGAGAGAATACCGGCCCGATATTATTTTTATCCCGACCATTTCATCATATCTGCCGGAGGAGCGGAAACTGGAAAAGTTTAAGAGGGATAATGATATCTATGTAAGGGCCGCCCGGGAATCATTGGCCTACATCGTTAAAACGTGTGGAGTGGGACTCCTGTTCGGGAAAAGACTTCAGGGTCGTTCATTGGTGGCCGCCCCCTGGGGAATCCTGAAAAGAGTCGAACCTCACGCGGAATTATCTACCGCCATTATGACTACCATCCTTGATATTGACGAGTTGCGCGATTTCAAAGCGAAGGGAATAGCGGCCGGTGCCGTTGAAGAATAAAAAAAAGGGATATCGTGATGTCGATATCCCTTGTTCGTTCGTTTTATACGTCTTAATTGCCGGTATAGAACTCATCCAGATAATTTTCTATTTTGCTGTTGCTGATGATATTATCAAACCAGCGGCTGTAAATATCCTGGCTTTTTTGAAGCTGGACGGCATAGTGTAATGAATCTCTCATCTGGTTGAATGTCTCCAGATTGGCCGACCGCCTGTCAAGCAGAGTCATGATTACCGCCCCTCGCTCATATTCGACAGGTCTGGTGACATCGTTGATATTCTTCATGGCAAAGGCCGCCCCGATAATTTCGTCGGAACGCCCGATTCCGGGGACCATCGAATTGCTATTGATCATGTCCGACTCCTTGTAGTCAAAGCCGTATCTTTTGGCAGACCCGGAAAAACCACCGCCCGATTTTATATTATCATAGACGATGGTCGCGGTGTCGAGGGCCAGCTTTTCGGCACTCTCGGCCACCAGGCGTTTGCCAATACTTGCGGCAGCCGTTTCGTAGGGAGTATATCCTTCAGGGATCAGAGAATCGACGGATGTCAGAAAATAAGCCGCCCGGGTCTCAAAGATCGGTGAAAGATCGCCGGGTTTATGACTGAAGGCGAATTGAGCGGCCTCGGGCATATCTCCCAAATACTGTATCATGCCGCTTTCATCGAAGGGGGCAGTGGTTTTGACATCGTAATTGTATTTCTCGGCCGCCGGAACAAGACCCTCGGATTTGGCCGCTTCCTCGAAATCAAGAGCATTGTTATAAATGGTTTCAACGGCTTCCTGGGAAGGTTCGACCTTGATTAGAATGTGCGCGGCATGGTATCTCTTCACCGGCCGGGTTTCCTGGCTCCCGGGAACCGCCTTGTTCTCGATTGACTTTTCATACATCTTGATAATATGCCATCCGTAGCGGGTTTTAACCGGTTTGCTGATGTCGTCGACATTCAGGGTTGCCACCGCGCTGTCAAACGGCGCCACCATCTGTCCTTCGGAAAACCAGCCCAGATCGCCGCCCGAAGAAGCCGACCGATCGTCAGAAAAAGCGGCGGCCAATTCCGCGAAATCAACCCCGGCTGCGGCCGAGTCATAAATATCCTTTATTTCATAATAACCCTTATCCCAGTCATTCTGGGAAGGTGTCTTTTCAAACATCACCAGGTTCAGCTGAGCCTTCCGCGGCTGTTTGTAATCGTCCTTATGCTCCTCGTAATAGGCCTTAACCTGAGTATCGTTGGGGATCTCGACTTTAGGTTCCAGGGTGATCGACTGGATATTTATATAACCGATTTTGACCCTTTCATTATCGGCCAGATAAGCATTCATTACCTCGGAAGGAGTCACCCTGACAGTATTTATAATCTGGCTTTGCAGTTTGGTCCGCTTTAGGTCGGGAAGCACATAGGCCTCGAGCTGAGACCACATGGTGGCATTTTGAGGATTGACCATGGCGTTGATATATTTCTGATAATCGAATTTGCCGTCAGTCTGGAATTGCGGTGTTTCCTGGATAACCTGAGGCGGGTAGAATTTCAGATATTCGTAAACTTCATCGGGAGTAACCGTAATTTTTCTCTTTTCGATTTCGCGATTTATAACAAAATCACCAACCAGTTGGGACCAGGCCTGTTTTCTTAATTCCGCCGATTTCTCGGGGGTGATATCCTCATCGGAATTCTGCTGCTCTTTTCTAACTAGATTGGAGTAGTAACGATCGAAAGTATTGATAGAAATTTTTTCGCCATCGATCATACCGACCGTATCCTTGGGACCTTCTCTGAAACCGCCGCCGCCCCAGCTGAAGATAATAGTTGCGATAAATGCCACCAGAACCAGAATCATAATAGGGCCGATCATTTTTCTTAAGAACTCAAACATCCGGACAACTCCTTATATTATCTAAAAATATTATCGAATCGGTAATATATGCCAAAATCACAAATCCGCAAGTCGGATATTTCATGTTATACAAAATGCCCGGAAAATGTTTTTGACTTTGAACATCCTCCGGCATAAGTTGTTAAAACATTAATTATGAATATTTTATCGACCATCAAAGGTTCCTTATTAGGCCTTCTTTTATTGGCCGCAGTACCAGTCTCGGCGACTGACTTAATCTGGCCGATCAAGGGGGAAATCGACCTGTCCTCCACCTTCTGCGATTTCCGACAACTGCATTTCCACGGCGGTATTGATCTTCGGACCGGAGGGACCGAAGGACGGCGGATTTATGCCCCGGTTGATGGTTATGTCTGGCGGATTAAATATTCCTACGAAGGTTATGGCAAAGGTCTTTATCTCAAAGACAGTCAGGGTTTTATCTATGTTTTCGGACATCTGTCAAGGCTCTCCGAAAAACTTGAAAGAACAATCAGGGAAATTCAGTATAAAAACGAGAAATACCAGTTCGATCAATTTTTCGCGCCCGGTGATATTCCTGTCAGCCAGGGGGAACTGGTGGCTTATTCGGGTCAGTCCGGTTATGGAGCGCCCCATATTCACTTTGAACGGCGCGATCAGGATAATTTCCCGCTGAACCCTCTGACCAACGGTTTCCCGATACCGGATACTTACCCGCCTCAATTCGCCCGGCTGGAATTGATTTATCAGGATTCCGGTTCGGTTTTTTACAACGGTCAGAGAAGACTTTTCCTGGATCCCGAATCCTGCGGTGAATACGGCCAATTTGAGGTCAAACCGGCGATTTTGGTCAGGGGGCCGTTCGGGGTGGCCGTCAAGGCCTATGACAAAGTTCGCGCCAATGGTTTCCGGCTGAATATTTACCGGGCCAGGCTGTATATCGATGATTATCTGTATTATGAAGTGACCTATGACAGGTACAATTTCGACCAAACAGCCATGGTTGACCTGTCCTATGATTATTGCCTGACGATCAGGAACAAGGAGGACTGGCATCTGCTTTTCAATCCGCCGGGTAAGAAATTCGACGGAAGCCGGTCATACTACGAAAAGGGCGGAATATTTACCGGGCGAACGCAGTACAGTTATGGTTTGCATCGGGCCCGGATCGAAATTTATGATGCTTCCGGGAATATGTCGGAATTGGTTTTTCATTTTGTTTTTGCGCCGCCGGGAAATTTTTTCGAAATCGAATGGATGAGTGATTCCCTATTTTACCTGACAGGTTCCGAGGATCTCAACTATATTGATTTAAACAATATTTTGATTTATGGTCTCGGCAATCGTGCCGGCTGGGAGAAAATGGATCAGGCCCGAATTGAACCGCGCGGGCGAGCCGATTATCGGGTGGAATTGCCGACTGCGGATTCCAAAATGCGAGCTATCAGAGTTGATGTCGAAGGGGAGTCGGGATGGTATATTGTCGATCGCTATATCCCTCTTGAACCCGACCGGGAATATAAGTACCGCTTCGATTATACCCTGGCCGATGGGGGAATTCTGGTCGATATTACCGCCGACCAGAAAATCGCCCCGGTTCCCCGGCTCGATGTTGTGTATGAAGACGGATATATTTCATCGCATAAGGCGGTTCCGGTTTCGGAGAAAAACTTCGCCGCCTTCTATTATGACGAGCGTATCAAAACCAGGATTATCCGCTTGGATGTGTACGATGATACTCATAATATCATGACCGACAGCAAAGATGTTAATATTATTCTCGTTGGTAACAGCCCCGGGACAACCAGCCTGGTCGGCTCGGAAGGGATCAGCGTAACCTTCAATCAGACCACCTTTTATTCTCCCAATCTGATCGAAGTTAAAAGCGAGCAGGGGCAATATCCTCAGTCCGGGAAATTCCTCAGTCCGGTTTACAGTATCGATCCCGAAACCGTTCCCCTGGCGGGACGGCTGGATATAACTTTCCGTTACGATCAGGAAGCCGATCCGGCCAAAATCGGGATATATCGCCTGAACAGTAAAGATCAATGGACTTGGTTCGATTCGCGCATCGACGGAGAAAAAATCTCGGCCGAATCACGAGTGATGGGAGAATTCGCGGTCATCGAGGATTCTCAGGCACCGCGAATAAAAAACCTTTCGCCGGGAAATGGGAAAACAATCTCCATCGGGCAACCCGAAATTAAATGTACCATATCCGAGGAATTATCCGGTATCAAAGATGATAATGTTATCCGGGTTCTTCTGGACGGGCAGTGGCTGATTCCGGAATACGATCCCGAGATTGAGTTAATGAAGACCTCGCCCCGGGGGAAATTATCACCGGGCCGTCATGAACTTGTGATCGAGGCCGCCGACCGGGTCGGTAACCGCCGGGTCATCAACAGCCATTTCTTTGTTAAAAAGTAGTCGGCCGAGACCAAGGTGATAAGCCATGTTTTTTCCGCTCAAGGATGAAAACCCGACCCGCCGGACTCCAATAGCCACCTTTATCCTGATCGTCATAAACTGCCTCGTTTATGCCTGCACCATTCCCATGTCACGGAAAGCTTTTCAGATATTTCTGTTCAAGTTCGGTTTGATTCCCTATGAACTGGTGCATATGGAGGAACTCTGGCCGGAAATCGCCGTCCCCGCGCCGCTGACTATCTTGACCAGCATGTTTCTTCACAGCGGCTTCTGGCATCTGGCGGGAAACATGCTTTTCCTCTGGATTTTCGGGAATAATATCGAGGATTACCTGGGACGGTTCAAATTCATCCTGTTTTATTTTACCTCCGGTCTGGCGGCGGCGGGGCTGTTTGTTCTTTTCGGACCCAATTCTCAGATTCCGCTGGTTGGCGCTTCGGGGGCTATTGCCGGAGTTCTGGGAGCCTACCTGGTGCTGTTTCCCCGGGCCCGGATCGTAACCCTGATGTTTTTATTTATTTTCATCCAGATCATCCGGGTACCCGCCTCGTTTGTCCTCGGGTTCTGGTTTATCTACCAGTTGTTCATGGCCATGACTTCAGGTTTGACCGGGGGAGGAGTGGCCTGGCTGGCGCATGTGGGCGGATTCGGTTTCGGGTGGCTGTTGTTCCGCTATGTGATTACCCGCAAACGCCGCACTTACGGCATCTGGCTGGAATAGAAAATGGACTGACAGGATTCATGTCTAAAATATCATTGCATTAATCGCGATTGTATTATACATTGTCTCTATGGGGAAATCTTTGAAGAGACGACCCGAAACGAAAAAAGACAAATCCGCCGACTCCGCCAATAAAAAATTCACCATCTCCCCGGTCGCCCGGTTTGTCATCCTGTTTCTGGTTCTGTTGCTGGCTATAAGTATAGGTTTTTCGCAGCTGTTCACCCGTTACCATGACGATGTCCTCTGGCTCATGGAACTGACGGCGTCGATTTCCGGCAATGTCCTGGGGCTTTTTTCCGGCGAAGTATCTCATAACGGGGTCTTTGTCAACTATGCCGGGTTCTCGGTCGAGATTATCGATGAATGCACCGGGCTGTTCGAGATGCTGATCTATTTGGCCGCGGTGTTATCGTTTGCGACCACGATTCGCAAGAAACTCCTCGGCGTTGCCTTCGGTCTGCCGGCCATTTTCCTTTTCAATGTGATCCGGATTATCGCCCTGCTTCTGGCCGGGGCCAAATCATACCCCGTGTTTCAATTCATGCACCTTTATCTCTGGCAGGTGACGCTGATTATTATGATCGCCGCGATCTGGATATTGTGGTTGTACCTGGTGGTGTACCGTGAAAAAAGACCTGTGGCTGTTTCTTCTTAAGCTGGCCTTTTTCAGCCTTGCCCTGGGACTGCTTTGGCATTTTTATCTGCAGACATTGTACCCTCATTTTCTCAAACCGGTGGCCGTGCCGTTTTTCCAGTGGGTCGGTGTTAAAAAATGGCGGCTTTCACTTCTGCTCGATCATTTCAGCAACCTGGTACCATACACCGCTCTGGTGCTGGCCACCCCCGGAATTATCAAAGAATGGAAAAAGACCCTGCTGACGTTCTTTGGCGGATTGCTGATATTGATGATCGGCCACCTGCTGCTGTCGTGGGCCGATTATTACTACTGGGCCAAATACGGCCTAACCCGCGGCCTGTTCCGCAACACCTTCCATTTTATTCTCCTCAACGATGCTCTGCCGCTGGGGTTGTGGCTGTTATTTTATTCCCGGAAACTAACCGGATTATTCGGCTTTTTGAAATTCGGCCGGAAAAACAGGGAAAACGATGGCGGAGACTGAGAGATTCCGGACTCGTTTTAGACGTGTTTTGGGCCGTTTTTATGGGTTCGGCAATATCCTTAGACCGGTCGCAGGGCCAAATGGGAGGCCGGTTTTATAATTTTTGTTGATTTCCTGCTCAGGTTAGATTAAACTGTTGGCGCATTTGACGATAATTTTGTTAAAAGCAACTTTTTGCAGGATTAAGGATATATAGTGGGCCTATTTGATTTTATCTCAAGCGATATCGGTATTGATCTCGGCACGGCCAATACGCTTGTTTTTGTCAGGGGACAGGGAATTGTCCTTAACGAACCTTCGGTGGTGGCCGTAGAGAAAGCCACCGGCAAGGTTCTCGCGGTCGGCTCGGCGGCCAAAGAAATGATCGGCCGTACGCCGGGTGAGATTGCCGCGATCAGGCCGCTCAAAGACGGTGTTATCGCCGATTTTGAAATCTCTGAAAAACTTCTTTCCGATTTTATCAAGCGGGTTATTCGCCATCGTTACCTGATGAAGCCGCGGATTTTGATCTCTGTACCATCGGGAATAACCGAGGTGGAAAAACGGGCGGTTCGCGATTCGGCCGAAAACGCCGGGGCGCGCGAGGTCTTTCTGCTTCAGGAACCGATGGCGGCGGCTATCGGGGTCGGGCTTCCGGTCGACCAACCATCGGGCGTGATGGTGATCGATATCGGCGGCGGCACCTCGGAAATCGCCGTGATCGCTCTCAATGGTATTGTCAATAATTTTTCGATTCGGATTGCCGGGGATGAACTCAACGATGCCATCGTCATGTATCTCAAGAAGAATTACAACCTGTTGATCGGAGAACTGACCGCCGAGGAAATTAAAATCAAGATCGGCTCGGCCTTTCCTTTGGAAAAAGAAATGTCGATGGAAATCAAGGGACGCGACCTGGTCGCCGGGGTTCCGAAAAATTTGAAGCTGTCCTCGGTTCAGGTCCGCGAGGCGCTGGTGGAACCGATCGACCGTATTGTCGAGGCGGTCCGGCAATCACTGGAAAAGACCCCGCCGGAACTGGCCTCGGATATCCTCGATCGCGGTATTATTCTGACCGGCGGCGGAGCGCTTCTGCGGGGGTTGGATAAACGCTTGCGCCAGGAAACCAATCTTCCGGTAAATATTGCCGAGGATCCGCTGACATGTGTTGTCCGGGGAACCGGGAAGGTTCTGGAAAATATGCAAATGTATGCCAAGGTGCTGATTAAAAGCCGGCGGGATTGAGTTGAGTTACTCATTGGCAGATAACGAGTTTAAGGCAAACGACAGCGGGTTTGCCTTTTTTTTAGTCTTTTCTTCCGGGGTATTGTCTAAAAAGTAAAGACTGATAGATGGACTTGGATGATAAGGAATTGGTGGCGCAGGCGAAAGCCGGCGACCGGAAAGCGTTTGATAAACTTGTCAAGAGATACAAAGATAAAATGTTCGCTTTGACCTACAGAATGACCGGTGACCGCGAAGCGGCGCTGGATCTGGTTCAGGATACTTTTTTTTCAGCCTACCGGGAATTGCGCGGATTCCGCGAGGATGCCAATCTTTCCAGCTGGCTGTATCGGATTGCCTCCAACAAGTCACTCAATTTCCTGCGCCGTCGAAAACTGGTCAGCTTTTTACCGCTCGGGGAAAGCCCCTCGAGCGAACCGGCGTACGAGATGGAAGATCAGGTTACCTATAATGAGTTATCGAAAGAGATGGCGGCCGGAATAGAGAATCTTCCAGGCAAACAGAAACTGGTATTTAATCTCAGGTTTTTCGAGAAGATGTCTTTTCCCGAAATCGCCGCGGTTTTGAATAAAAGCGAATCGACCGTCAAAACCAACTACCAGAAGGCGGTCGAAAAACTTCAAAAACGGCTTAAGGCTTTCAGGTGATGGTCATGAATTGCGCGAGGTTTAAAGAAATACTGAGCCTGAAAATGGGGGAACTCGATCTCAGTGATGAGGAAAGAATTCATCTTGAGGGATGCGCCTCCTGCCGGGCTTATTATGATGATCTGGTGCAGATGGAAAAATCCCTTGAGGGATTGGCAATAGCACCCCTGAGCGCCGTTGAATTCGCTATTGTCCAGGAGAAGCTGGATCGGAAAATTACCTCGTATCTCGGCCGGGCCACCGGGTTGTATAATTTTATGGTCCGCTACGGTTCATCGGTGGCGGCGGTGTTCATGATTGTCTTTGTCTCGCTGGTTTCGCATCTGGGACCGGCGACGGTGGAAAACAATGTTGTGGAAGTCAATTACACTTTGCTGAACAGCGAGGATGTCCTGGCGGTGGATCAGGCTTTCGATGAGCAGTATGTTCAGGCGATGGTGGGTGATTATGCGGAGACATACGGGATCGGGGCCAGTGATCAACTGTTCAATGATATTACCGCCGAAGAGTATGAATATCTTGTAACAAATATGGATATCGGAGGCATACTATGAGACGGAATTCACTTACAGCCTCAGCGGCCCTGTTGCTTGTTTTCCTGTTTGGCCTGGCGGCTGACAGCGGGGCGCAGATGTTCGGGCCCGGGATGGGTGAAGGCCGGGGCAAAGATTTCGGCAAAAGGTCGGAGATGTTCGAAAAAAACCTGGAAAATCTCCGCATCTTGAAATTGCTGGAACTGCTGGAATTGAACGATGAGCAGAACACCCGGTTTATCGCAAGGTACGCTCAGTTGCGATCCGAGATGAAAGCCCATATGGATCGGGTCGAGGCCGCTGTGGATGCTCTCTCGGATCTTCTGAAGACGGAAAATCCGTCGGAAAAGGACATTACGGCCATGGTGGACGAGATCGACCGGTTGCGGGGCGAAATGAATGATCCGATCATAAAATTCCATAAAGACATATCGTCAATTTTAACCGCAGTACAGACGGGTAAAATGGTGGTTTTCGAGTCACGTTTTGAACGGGAATTGATTGAATCCGTACGGGGTTTCCGCGAAAAAATGATGCCTTCCTCCAACCCGTAAGTACAGCATATGCAAAAAAGGAGTAGATAATGAAACGCACACTTATTTTTCTCGCGGCGGCAGTGCTCATGTTAACCTCGGCGGCCTTCGCCCAGCCGGGCGGGCGCGGACCGATGGCCCCCGGCCAGGGACAGGGCCAGGGATACGGGATGAAAGACGGCATGCGGGGCGGCATGGGTATGATGAATGATGGTTTCGGCGGACCGGGGATGTTGCTTCGGGTGGCCGATGAGATCGGTCTCGATGACCAGCAGAAGACGCAGATCGACAAACTGGCTCAGGAGAACGGGCTGGCGCGGATCGAGAAGCAGGCCGAACTGGAAAAAGCCGAATTGAAAATGCGTCATCTGAGGGTGAATAACGGGTCCGATACGGAAATCCTGGCCCTTATGGATAAAATCGGCCAGTTGAAAACTGATCTCCAGAAGATGAGATACCAGCATCACCAGGCGGTCAAAATGGTTTTGACCGAGGCTCAGCTTGAGAAACTCAAAGAGATGAGGAAGGAATTTCGTCGCGACGGCTGGAACCGGGATGATGATGACCGCGGTCGCAGAACTGGACGCGGTCAGGGTCGGGGAATGGGTATGGATGATGAGGATTTCGATTCCGGATTCGGTTATGGGTTGCACGACGGCACCGGCCCCAGAGCGGATTGTCCTTTGCGATAGACAACACTTGATGCTGTGATTGCTGGAGGACCGCCGGGTTATTTCCCCGGCGGTTTTTTAATGGCGGCTCGATTGATGTTGTATGTAATAATGGGTTCATTTTGTAGGCGGCAGACGCCCTCGTCCGCCCCCCTATTGGATTCCGGTGGCGCACCCCTTGGGGTGCGGGCCTGTTCGCCGATACTGATATTCGTGGGCCGCAGACGCTCGTCTGCCCCGAATTGAATCATTCCCACCGCCTTCATGTCATTTCCATTCCTATTTTTGTCACTCCCGAAAAAAGTCTGTCATTCCCGCCCCCTCCATGTCATTCCTCCGGTCCATGTCATTCCCGGCTTTTCTATGTCATTCCCGTTCTTTTTCATGTCATTCCCGGCTCTTCTATGTCATTCCCGTTCTTTTTCATGTCATTCCCGACCTGATCGGGAATCCATCTTGATCCCCTCTCGAGAGGGGTGGATCCGCCGAAGGCGGAGACGGGGTGTGTTATCCATTCCGCTTTACACACCCCTGAAATCCCCTCTCAAGAGGGGACTTTGAACGTTTTCGCGGGCGGCAAACGCCTTCGTCTGCCCCTTATTGAAATTGGATGGTCAGAAATCCAATTTATGGGCATTTATGTGACTTTACCTACTCGCTGGGTGGGCTATAGGGCCAAAAGGCCAATTTTTATACAAAATGATGACAATCTAGGCGACATCGTACATTGACACTTGACAAGATTGTAAACAAAGTGGAGACCCCGAATTCGGGTTAGAATAATCCTATACTCTTTACCCTTGTAAATACTACTCTTCTCGTGGGCTGATTGTGTCACGAATGAAAGTCAGTACGTATCCAACTACTAATCCGAGTAAGAAGGTGAATGTGGCACCATCTATTTTATCCAAATAAGTAAGTGCTCCTGACACTCCAACGATAAGGAATACGACGACCAAGGCAATCCAAGCCATTCTCAGTTGCAGCCTTGCAACTGCTCGTTCACGCCGGATGGATTGTTCAAAGAACGCCTTCAGGAGTTGAAGCAATGGGTCAACTCTGTCGGCTATTACGTCAATGATATCAACAATAGTAATCTTCTCGGAATCATCGAGCTTTGTCGTATTCTTCCCTGTCGCATTGCTTGTATTTGAATCTGTCTGCTCCTCTTCCATATCCTCTCCTATGTTACTTGTTCCAACTATATGGGTGTCAAAAATGATAGTCTGTTCTGATAGGACATCAGCTTAAGTAGTCCGGCCGCACATTTTAATGAAGCAATACACGCCAGTCGTCTGCTTTTTTGTCCTTTTTCTTAGCCACAATCACTTTTGCAGATTGGGCAATTTTATCACGCATTGACAATAGGTAGTCTATACGATTTTGTGTCTTATACTTGCCATCCAAATATGGGCATTCATCATAGAGTAATTCAACTACCGCGGTATCGGGTTTCCGCTGAGAAATCCGTTGGAGCTTCGGTAGGTCATCATTTAGGACATGTTCATAATGGACTCGATGTTGTTGCGCGTCGAATCCAATAGGAAACACCTTTACCTCAATGACCATTCTAGGAACTATTACGGGCCTACGAATATTCTCAGTCGAAATATCTCCAATGACTATATCGAGCTTGTCATTCTTACGAGCTCCACGCACACGCGTATCTAGATGCAATTCCGCTACACTCACTTTTGCTTTCGAAATGAGTAGATGATAAAGAAATCCAACCACATCGGCTTCCAGTAATGGTTTAAAAGACCCCCGTTTGACTTCCTCGACCATATTCTCCACCTGCTTGACCAGATCATAATTATTCATCTGATGCTCCCGGAGGCAACGCATTTAAGTACGTTACTTATCTTGTTCCATTTTATTTTGATCACTTCTCATAGAGTGGTCAATGAGGCGCTCCATAATGTGTTCCAGTTCTCTCATCATCATGTGTCCTTCTTTTGACCGCATCATAAATTCTTCCATAAATGGACCATGCATAGTGAATTCAACTGCGCGACGAAATCGCGACAATGCCTCTTTGACTGCTGCCTTGCGGTTGCTACGAGAAGCGCGATAGACTTCCATGCCAAGCTCATACAACCAAGGAACATCATCTCTTAGAAGGCTTGCCATAATCAATACGCCCAAGTACGGGTCGTATCCCTTTGGGGACATCATATGCATCATTTCTTCGAACATCCTTGGGTGGAATCGTCGCATACGTCTGCTCCGAAGCAAGCTGACGCCGTCGGAAAAACGTTCCTCCAGGCTGGATGGCATATCTCGAAGCATGACTTTGATTTCTTCAAAGAGCTTTGCTGCTGAAGTCTCCGAGGATTCAGGGTAATCTTGAGGACCTTCGTTTTTATCCCCAAGCCTTTCAAGGACTTCATCGACACTTGTCTTGAACGCTTGAACTTGAAGTGCTACCGCTTCATGGTCAGGGTCTGTATTAGGTATACGCTTCAAAAGCTGGATAATCAAACCAGTTAGGCCCTCTACATCATCTTGACAATTATGAAATTGATAAAATGGTCCAGTGCTCACTTGGGAAAGAGGCACGCCAAGAGCGATCCCCTGAACCGGAGTATCCATTTTACCTTTAGCAACGCCTGCTTCAAAGAGAATCCATGGTCTATTCAGACTTCTCTTAGTGAAAAGACATACTACGTCACTTGCCGCATCCAGTTTTTCCATGAGGCGATTATACCACTCATCTCCATATTGTATACCTTCAGTTCCTGCTCTATCGGATGAACGAAATGATTTGAGCGTACCTGCGCTCACGCTTTTCAGCAATTTACTGAATGCATCGGCCAATTCTGCGTCTCTCGCGTCGTGACTGATAAAGACGAGCGGTGCGCCTCCATCAGACAGCTTTCGCCCACCAGTCTCAGAGACGCTTTCAGATTCTTCTTTTCCCACCATTGGTTTTCCTCCATTTGTTTCTTGAATAGGTTGTAAGTTTCGTAACTCACCCATTGGATGGGTATAATCCCCTATGGCAATCGGTCCATTTCAAGTGTGATTTATTCCGATGATGATATCAACCACCCTCCCGGAGGCCGTTTCCGATGGTGCAAAGACAATGGTGTGTTAAGCGGCGGCTGTGGCCACCCGGTTTGTTGTTCGAATCAAGAGCCAGGAGCGCGGGGCTCCTGACCTGCCAGAGTAAGTATAATATGCGAGCGGGAAATCGGCAATAGATAATTCAAAAGGAATCCCAATGAAGACAATTCTGGATTCCCATTTTCATGGGAATGACAAGGGGAATGGATTCCCTCAGCCTGTATTTCACAGCTTGCTATGGGAAATTTCCTTAACGGGAATGTATAGGTGTTTCAAATATACAATTCAACAGCAAGCCGTGAGGTACAAAACAATGTCATTCCCGCCCCCTCCATGTCATTCCTCCATCCTTTTAATATTATTCCAGGCTCTTCTAAGTCATTCCCGGCTTTTCTATGTCATTCCCGTTCTTTTTCATGTCATTCCCGACCTGATCGGGAATCCATCTTTATCCCCTCTCAAGAGGGGTGGATCCGCCGCAGGCGGAGACGGGGTGTGTTATCCATTCCGCTTTACACACCCCTAAAATCCCCTCTCAAGAGGGGACTTTTAACGTTTTTGCGGGCGGGTGGTCCGCCTTCCCGGTAGGTTTCTTTTTGATTCTCGCAAAATCCCTCATTTTCCCCACCATTTCACCCCAAATCCATACCCCGCCCCGATTTATATGAAAACCCGTTTACCCAAAACTCCCGGCACTAAAAACTTTTTACTGACAAAACGAACCCATTTTGGGGCCTATCCCAAATCGGGGTGCCCCGCCGCTTGCGGTGGGAAAAATTCCCGGAGGATGAAACGAACCCATTTTTATAAAATCATATTATCTTTGCACGGTGACAGAATCTGTCTCCGCATGGATCAATATCGGTACGGCATAACCGCATCAAGGAACAGTGTAATATTATAAACATGCGGGATATTGAAAAATGCCGTCCGGTTTTTGCTTTACCCATACATATAATTGCTTATATTGTATATGCGTAACAGGCAGGATAAAAATAGTGAAGGCAGGTCGCGTGACCTGCCTTTATGCCATCAGGGCCCCCCCAGTTCTCATCCCTGGCGGCATATTGACTCTATTAATAAATATCGGATATGCCTGTCCGAATATTTAGCAGACCGGAAGGGATCAGCCCCGGGCGAATCATGTAGGGTTCAAACAGGTTTATTATGACCATAAGTGGCCTTTTTCAAATCCCGGCCGATATTGAAACGTATAATAAATACATTCTGCCAAATTGGCAGGAATAGGTCATAATTGACTTGACACGATGGATTTAGCACTGTAAAATTTAACGGAAGATTATGAAACTCAACGAACAATTCATAATGGATTTTCTGGCCTTCAAGGCTGGACGGCCGTTGAAAATCAAGGATCTGGCCCGCGAAATGGAAATATCGGCCCGCGATTATTCATCATTTCGAGGGATGGTCAAAAGCCTGCTTGACAGCGGGCGGCTGGTAAAGCTCAGGCGGGGCCGGATCGGGGTTCCCTCGGAACTCAACCTGGTGGTCAGCCATATCGCCATTCAAAAGCGGGATCATGGGACAATCGTGACCGATGCCGGCGAAGTGGTGCCGATTGACCAGGCCAAACTTCACACCGCCCTTGATGGTGACAAGGTCATGGTGCGGGTAAACAAGAATCGCGCCGGGGAGCTGGAGGGGACGGTTCTCAAAGTTCTGGAGCGGGCCAATAAGTCATTCGTGGGGATTTTCCAGCGGGGAAAACATTTCAGCACGGTGATTCCGGATGCCAGGAAATTCCGCCGCAATGTATATATTCCCAACGCCCTGTCGAAAGACGCCGGTGACGGCGAACGGGTGGTGGTAACAATTACCTTGTGGGAGGACCCCTACCGCAATCCCGAGGGGCAGATCGAGGAAGTGCTGGGCAAACCGGGAGAGCAGGGAGTCGATCTCCAGACCGTTATCAGGAGTTTCAACCTTCCCGGCGAGTTTTCAACCAGGGTACTATCCGATGCGAAAGAGGCGGCGCGTCTTTTCAATGATGAGGAAATTCAACGGCGGCGTGATTTCAGCTCGGAAGTGATCTATACTATCGATCCGGCCGATGCCAAAGATCATGACGATGCCGTTTCGGTGAGCAAAACCTCCAATGGTTACCGTCTGGGAGTATATATCGCCGATGTTTCGTATTTTGTCCGGCCCGGAACAGCCCTTGAGAAGGAAGCCTTCAATCGGGGCAACTCGGTTTATCTGCCCGGGATGGTGATCCCGATGCTTCCGGAAGAATTGTCCAATGATCTTTGTTCGCTCAAACCGAACCGGCGGCGGCTGGTATATGCGGTTTTGATGGATTTTTCGGATCGCGGACGGATGCTGAACTGGGAAATCGTCGAAGGAGTGATTCGTTCGCGGGCCAAACTGTCGTACGAGGAAGTGCAGGAGTTTTTTGACGGCCGACCGGCAAACAGCAAAATCGACCGGGTGGCCGATAACCTGACGGTCGCAAGAGAACTGGCGCGGTTGCTTCAGAGTCAACGAATGGCCGAAGGGTCGCTCGATTTCGATCTGCCGGAACCGCTGATTATCATGAATAAAAAGGGCGAAATTATCGAAATTGGCAACCGGGTCCGGCTGGAGTCGCATCGCTTGATCGAGGAATTCATGCTGGCCGCCAATAAAGCCGTGGCGCTCCATATGTCCCGCCTGGGCCTCAAATTTCTCTACCGGGTGCATGATCGCCCCGATCTGGAAAAACTGGAAGCCTTTTCATACATGATGACCACCCTGGGGTACAAATTCCCGGTATCGGATAAAATCAAACCGCTTCAATTCTCCCGTTTCCTGGAAACCATCAAAGGCCGGCCGGAGGAGGAGTTCATCAACGAGCTGATGCTCCGCTCGATGAAAAAGGCGGTGTATCAACCGGTCAATGTCGGTCATTTCGGACTGGCCTTCAAGCACTACGCCCATTTCACCTCGCCCATCAGGCGCTTTCCCGATCTGATCGTACATCGGTTGCTCAAGAAAGTGAAGAACCGTCATTACCCGGTTAAATTCGAGAAAGGCCTCGATACGATCTTGACCAATATCGGGCGGCATTGCTCCGATACCGAACGGACCGCCGAGGCGGCCGAGCGCGAGGCGATTAAGTACAAGCAGGTGATGTTCATGTCCCGGAAGATCGGGGAGCATTACCGCGGCGTTATTTCCGGGGTTTTGAATTTCGGTTTCTTTGTCCGGCTCGAAAATATCGGGGTGGAGGGAATGATCCGGCTGTCGACACTCGATGACGATTACTACCAGTACGATGAAAAACACTACCGCCTGGTGGGGCGGCGGACCAAACGGGTATTACGGCTGGGCGACCCGGTCGAGGTGGGCGTGCTGGCGGTTGACAAGGTTAAAAACGAAATCGACCTGTACCTCCTCGATTACGATGCGGATAAACTTCAACCTGAGGGCGAGAAGCCGAAAAAACACCGTAAACATAAAAGGCGGGAACGGAAATGATTCGTAACGTTTTTATTCTCGCCGATAAGGAGGTCTTTGAAAAGCATCCGGATTTCAGGGTGATTTTTGAATCGCTGGGAGAATTCGTGGGTGAACTGTCGCATCTTTATACCCTCCTCAAGGAACGGACCGCCGATCTGATTTTGATTGCCGAACAATTCCCCGGAATCAATGCCGGGATTATCCGCAAAATCCGGCGGCGCAGTCCGATGGCGGATATCTGGAAAGTAGTATCTCATCCGGCGGGGATTCACCCGGATCATGAAGATCCTGAGCTGTTCGAAGGGATTATCAATTGCACCGACGGCAGGGAGCGGATTGCGCCGAAGGTGGGGAAAATCCTTAACCAGAAATCCCTGCTGGATAAGTACGGGATAATCGGCCGTTCGGAGAAAATGAAAGTGGTGGCCGAAACGATCGACCGGATTGCCCCGACCGATATTACGGTATTGATTAACGGGCCCTCCGGGAGCGGCAAGGAACTGGTGGCGCGGGCTATTCATGATAATTCGCCGCGGGCCGGGGGGCGGTATGTGGCGATCAACTGCGGCGCCCTGGCCGAAGGGGTTCTGGAATCGGAGTTGTTCGGGCATGAAAAAGGAGCTTTCACCGGATCGGTGTCGAAACGCGAGGGGCTTTTCGTGCAGGCCAACGGGGGAACGATCTTCCTCGATGAAATCGGGGAAACCAAACCGGATATGCAGGTTAAATTATTGCGGGTTCTCGAGGATGGATATTTTCATCCGGTCGGCGGTGATCGTCCGATTCGTTCCGATGCCCGGGTGATTGCGGCTACCAACCGCGATCTTTTTGAGGCTATTCGGGAAGGCCGGTTTCGTGAAGATTTATACTTCCGACTCGGGGTGGTCAAGATTAATCTGGCGCCTCTTTTCGAACGACGGGGGGATATTCTGCCGCTTTTATGCCATTTCGCATCAGGTGAAAAGATCGGCGGTTTTTCCGATTCGGCCCTGGAAGTTCTGGAGCGTTATGACTGGCCGGGGAATGTCCGCCAGTTGAAAAATTTCGTGGCCCGGATGGGAGCGCTGTATCCGGGTGAACAGATTTCCCTTACACGGGTGGAACAGTTTCTGGCCGAACAATCGGTTGAACAACGTAATCTTCCGGTGGTAACGGGACATACTCCGGAGGAGGCCGGTCATGAATTGATTTATCATGCCCTGCTGTCACTGGGGAGCGAGGTCAAACGTCTTCGTGATTTGATTCTCGATAATATTCCCGCGAAAAGTGAGGTGGAAACAGAACCGGAATATATAAAGCCGGGAAAGGTATATTCGGGCCGGACACTGAAGGAGATGGAGCAGGAGATGATCGAAAAAGCCCTGCATGAAGCCGATGGAAACCGAAAACTGGCGGCCCGCAAGCTGGGTATCGGGGAGCGGACCCTTTACAGGAAAATCAAAGAGTACGGTCTTAATTGAAATCGCTGTTTTATATATCACTGGCCATTGCCTGTCTGATTACTCTTTCGGCTGTTTCCGTTCTTGGTGAGAATGTCAGCCTGGCGGTATATCCCTCGGATGAGGAACTTTATGAGGCCTACCTGCGCGGGGATATCGACTATCAGACATATCTTAATCTGGTCGATATATTCGAAGGCGGGATAGACAGTACCGATCTCTATCTGCTCGAAGAAATTCCCAATATCAGTTATTTCCTGCAGTCATTAACCGGGGACTTTTCCGGGCTGGAGCAGGAACAGCAGGAAGCATATATCGAAAGTGCGCCGGAAGAAAAGAAAAAAACCGGGTATTTTCGAAGCCGGGCCTATCAGAAACTCGAAGAAGACGGTGAAAATAAAGGCTATTTGAATTTCAAATCCCGGCTTAATTCCGAGTGGTCGGTCGAGGCCGGATTTACAGACAACTATGACGGCGACAAGCAATGGAGTCGCCGCTCGGCGATATATCAGGCCCGGCGCGGTCCGGTCAGGAAAATGATTTTCGGCAATTATACGGCCCGGTTCGGTCTGGGTCTGGCGGTCGGTTTTCGGGGGCGGCTTCTGGATAAGGATGAAGTGACAGGATTGAAATCACTGGCTTTCCCCGATTACGGGGGCTTCAACGGAGTTTATATCGAGGGCGGGCGGAGTAAAGACGCCGTTCGGGTTATGTTGCACTACGATGAAAACGATGAATTCAGTTTTCGCTGCGGCGGGTTGGATTTTTCGAGGCAACTGGGGGATTTCCGGGTGGAGGGGATGGTTATCGCATCGGCTCTGAAAAACCGCGAGACCGGGATCAAGTTTACCCAGTACCGTTTCGGCTCTTTTGTGCAATACACCCTTGATAATTTCAATGCCGCAATTGAGGCGGCCTTCCCTGGAGAATCGGGGAGCGCCATTCCGGCCGCGGTTTTCGAGACCCGCCTTAAAGGGGAGGACTACCTGATAAATTTTTCGGCCTGGAATTACACTGATGATTATATCAATTTCACCGGGGGTGGACGTTCCGGGGGACTGTACCAGACGGTTACGGTGGATACGGCGGAGTTCGATTTCCGGGACCGGCGTTATGACCAGCGCGGTATTCTGTTAAAAAGCCGGGTCAGTTTCGATGGTGATATCGTCTATGATTTTCATTTTTCGATTTACGGGAAAAGCCGGTTTGAAAATTATGAACAATTGATCGCCGCCGTGGAAATACCGCTGGGGGGAGTATCGCGAATCAGGATCGATTTTCGGAATAACCGGGAAAAAGATATTACCGCATCGACGGAAGAAACCGAAATCAGAACGGAATACCGTTACCGGCCGGGTATATTTGACCTTCGCGCATATATTTCGTATAATCAGGATAAGCAGGATGAGCAGTTTATGTCTTATTTTTCGAGAATAAAGTATCGGCGAAATGGTCTTGGTTTGCTGGAGTTATGGCTCAACCTGGATAAGGTTTCCCAAAGCCGGGGCCAGATCGATTATTTCTACGGTTATGTAAAAGAAACTCTGGCCCTGACCGCGTCAATGGAAATGGCCGCCAAGTATTCGTACCGGTACAACCGCGCCTACAGCGAGCGGGAACAATCCATCTTCCAACTGGAGGCAACCTACCGATGGTAAAACGGGGATGGAAAAGTTCTCCGATTATCCTGGGGCTGGTGCTGTTAATGATGATTTCCGTCCGGGCGGAATTGGTTATAAACGAAGTCATGTCCAATGAGCCGGGTAGTTCAACCACGCTGGAATGGATTGAACTTTATAATAATTCAACTGTTTCCATTTCCCTGGGATTTCATACCCTGATAATCGACGGGGTACCGATGTCGCTTCCCGATAATGGAGTCAGGGCGCAGGAATATTTGATCCTGTGCCGCAAACTGTATGCCGATGCCGGGTCGCCCGGGTTTGAATCGGTCTGGGGCGATAGCACCGGTATCTGGGGTGATAATACCGAACTGGAATTTTATGATGTCGTCGAGGTGGATTCTATCCGCCTGACCAACACCGGGGGAGAAATCAAACTTAACCGGTTGCTGACGCAGGTGTCGCGCTTTGTCTGGCAGGAAAGCGGGTCCGACGGAGTCTCCTGGGAGCGGTACCTTCCAACCGATACCGTGGTATATAGCTGTCTCGATCCGAAAGGCAGTACGCCCGGTGAAGAAAACTCGGTCACGCCGAAAGACAACGATCTGGCACTTGTGGAGGTTAATGTTTATCCGGCCGAAGAAGGGCAGTGCGGATTCGAGGCCATGCTGGTCAATGTCGGTCTGCTGTCGCAACCGGCCGGCAATCTTCGGGTGTCCTACGATCCCGAACGGGACAGTGTCGCCGACAGCACCGACTTGATCGCTATTTTCGATTTTCCGGCCACCGAGCCCGGCGATACCCTGATAGCGGACACATATCTCGATCTTGACGGCTATTCCCCGGAACTTTTAATCGAACTTCCGGAAGATGATAAAATGCTCAACAACAAAAAGATTATAACCGGTTTCGGACGCTTGTACCCCCCGATAATCCTGTCGGAATTTATCGCTGATCCGCAGGGCAGTCTCGAGGTCGAATGGGTGGAACTGAAAAACCGTTCCGATTTCGATCTGGACCTGCATTACTGGTATCTGGGCGATGAGATCAAACTGCAACCGATAGTCGGCTCCGAATATATCCTTCCGGCCGGCGATTATGTCGTCCTTACCAAAGACACCTCGCTTTTGATGTCGTACTATGACGATATCCCGCGGTATCTGCAGATGTCATCATGGGCGGCCCTGAACAATGACACCGATTTTATCCGGTTACGCGATAATTATGAATTCGTGATCGACAGTTTCTGGTATGTTCACACTTTCGGGGGCAATTACAGCTGGGGAAGGAGCGAGGATCCGGGAATGCGGAATTCCTGGGGGCGCTCGGTTGATTCCGGCGGAACACCCGGCTATGCCAATGAAATTTACCTGCAGGCCTCCTCGTCGTCCATCGAGGTGACCGTTTCGCCGAATCCATTTTCGCCGACCGAGGATGAAATGATGCTGATTGATTTTTCGGTCCCGGCCGGTGATAATCTGACGGCGAAAATTTATGACACCGAGGGGCGGGTCGTAAAAACCCTGGTGGATGGTGTTCCGGCTTACGACGGGCGGATCGAATGGAATGGTTACTCCGACGGCGGGCGGCGGCTGCCGATAGGTATCTATATACTGTATTTTGAGGTCAGCGAGGCCGGGCAGTACAAACAGACGGTGGTAATAGCGCCATGAGATATCCGGCAATTATATTATTGATAATACTGGCGGCGGTTCCGGTATATGGCTATGATTTCGAGGCCGGGCGCATTTCCGGGATGGCGGGAAGCATTATGCTTTCGAACCCCTCGGCCACCGATCTTATTTCCTGTCCGGTGATCCTGCCCGAGGCGGGCCGGATTGTTTTCGAGACCGGATACCAGCGGAAATTCGAGTTGTCCGATCTCGACCGGGTTTACGCCGCGGCCGGTTATCGATATCGCGGATTATCGACCTCACTCGGTTTTTCGCAATTCGGACGGAGTGGTTATTATACCGAGCAGTTGATCAAATCATCGCTGGTTTTCAATTACCGCTGGTTCAGTCTGGGAGTCGGAGGAGGAGTCAAACTGGTGGAGATCGGCGAAGTGGAGAGAAAATATTCGCTTAGTGCGGTGGGAATTGATCTGGCGGCCGGATTCAAATATAAGGTATTTCATGCCGCCGCAATCGCAGAAAATATTAACCGTCCCCGGTTGGATGAGAACGCCCCGGCCGATCAACCGGTTTACAGCATCTATGGCGAGATCGAAGGATCGGCGGATTTCTCGGTGGTGGGCAAGGTTGCTTTCGAAAAATACGAAAAGCCGCGCCTGTCGATCGGGCAGTATATCCGAATCATGAATGATAATGCTCTTTTCTGGGGAGTCAGTAACAATCCGTTGACCTATGGGGGCGGAGTGGAAATCAAGTATTCCATGTTCGGTTTAATGTATGCCGTCTCATATCACCCGGTTCTCGGATTCACCCACAATATTTCGCTGAATTTCCTTTCAGGGGAAATTCTGAAGTGAAAACGATGGTCCTAACGCCGCGTCAGAGAATCGAAGAGTACGAACGGAAAATCCTGGCCGGGTACGCCTGCTATTCCTCATTGAGCCGGGGGCGGCAGTATCCCCAGGCGGAGCATCCGATCCGAACCGCTTTTCAGCGCGATCGCGACCGGGTGATACACTCGACGGCTTTCCGGCGGATGGAATACAAGACTCAGGTCTTTGTCAACCACGAGGGGGATCATTACCGGACCAGATTGACCCATACCATCGAGGTGGCCCAGATCAGCCGGACTATCGCACGGGCTCTGGGACTCAACGAGGACCTGGCCGAGGCCATCGCGCTGGTGCATGATCTGGGACATACTCCGTTCGGTCATTCGGGGGAGGATGTTCTCGATAAATTGATGACCGGGTTCGGCGGATTTAACCACAACCGGCAATCGCTTCGGGTGGTCGATCTCCTGGAGCGGCGCTATCCGAATCATCCGGGGCTGAATCTGACCTATGAAGTACGGGAGGGAATCGTCAAGCATGAAACCGGGGCCGGTCCGTTGATGCCGGAGATTTTCCCCCCGGATGAAAAACCGACCCTGGAAGCCTCGCTGGTCGATCTGGCCGATGCTATTGCATACAACAGCCATGATGTCGATGACGGCTTGAGGTCGGGGATTTTCAGTCGTGATGACCTGGAGGAGGTGCCGATCTGTGTCGCGGCCCGCGAGGAGTCGGAACGGGTGTATCCGGATCTCGATGACGATTACCGGCATCATTCGATAATCCGAATTCTGGTCGATTGGATGGTGACCGATCTGATCAACCGGACTCATGATAATTTGAGGAAAAATTGTATCGAGACTCTCGACGATGTCCGTCGCTCGGAGATCAAACTGGTTGTTTTCTCGGAGTGGATGGAGAGCAAGATGAAAACCCTAAAGGATTTTTTGATGAGGAAAATGTACCGTCATCCCCGGATGCTGACCATGGCCGAACAGGCCCGGCTGGTGATTGTCCGGCTTTTTGAATTCTACCGGGGCGACCCCCAGGCCCTTCATGTCAATTTCAAAGACCGGCTTGGAACCGAACCGGTGGAAATAATCGTCAGCGATTTTATCGCCGGGATGACCGATCGTTTCGCCTATCGTGTTTATGAGCGGCTAAACTAGACCGCAATGCCGAAATTGGTATCATTTTAATCCATGCCATTGTGTAAAATTTTTCCGGGCACTGTTAATCTTTTAAACAGTGCCCCCAATTAGTACAGCCGGATGACCTGTCAGGCGGTCTGATATTCCTCCTGCCGACACCATAAGATCATGCCGATCAGAAACTTGTAAAGTAGCCATGGAATTGGCCCGCTTTTTGACATACATGAGCCTTCGGAAACTAAAACCAGAAAAATAGTTATCCGGGGGTTATTGCTTTGAAAACGTTCATGAAGAAAATCGTGAGTTTTACGGCTATGATGGCGCTGGCGGCGATTATTATTCTGGGTTTCGCGAACGCGGAAGCCACAATAACGATGACTTCGGTCACGCTTCATTTTACGGCGCCGGGCGATGATGGCAATAGCGGACAAGCCACTGAATATGATATCCGTTATTCGCTGTCCCCGATCAATGAATCCAACTGGGACCAGGCGGTGCAGGCGGCCGGGGAACCGATTCCTTCGGTGTGCGGCTGTATCGACAGCTTTTATGTCGAGGGTTTGAATCCCGGGACAACATACTATTTTGCCATTAAGGCTGCCGATGAAGTCCCCAACTGGTCGCCGCTTTCGAATATTTATGAAGCCACGACCCTGACGATGAGTCTTGATGTCGATGAAGACGGAGATTTGATTCCAACGGAATTCAACCTGGCCCAGAATTATCCCAACCCATTCAACCCGGTGACGCAGATCGAGTATTCGGTACCCTCCAATTCGCATGTGAAGATATCGGTTTATAACACCCTGGGGCAGTTAACCCGGGTACTGGTGGACGGAGTGAAGTCGGCCGGGGTTTATACTGTCACCTGGGATGGCACCAATAATGCCGGTCATCATGTGGCGTCGGGAATCTATCTTTATCGAATCGAGGCCGGGCCGTACAACCATACCCGTAAGATGGCAATAATCCAGTAGCTTTATATATAGATTGTCTCCTCCCGCATTTTTACTCTGGGGGCTGTAGCAAGGGGCATAGCAACAGCGAGAGCGGCCGTCGAATCCGACGGCCGTATTTTCTTATCTGAATTATGATAAACATCAGAGTGATTGGCAAATTGTGAAACAGGCCGCTGGGAATACCTCTTTGTGAATTCCGATTCATAAGAGCTGTTGCGGGGGTGTTTGTCGAAAATATTAATCCTTTGTATTTCAATGACATGGCGCTGTGCAAAAGCCGAACAGGGGGGAGGTACGGGTTTTGTTGGAATAGGCTAATGTTATGGAATGCTATTTTGGATCATACCGGCGTAACGGTCGGGGCGAAGATACCAAGAAGATGGTGGTCTGTTTTTCTATTCCCGATGCCGGGATTATTTTTAAGGCGCCGTTCGATGCCGAACAGAGAATGCACACCGAATATGCCTCGCTGTTGACCTTGCTGGAATTTATCGAACTCAACCAGAAGCTTTTCAGGGGCAAGGAGCTAAAGATTTTCGGTGACAATTTCGATCTGGTCGAGCAGGTGAACGAGAAACGGGCCTGCCGTTATGAATTTTCCGAGCTTCTGAAAAAGGCGATTGATTACAAGAAGAAATTCAAATTCCAGATTGGCTGGGTGCCCACCAGCAATAATCCCTCGGTCAATAACCTTTTTGATTGACAGTCAGACGCAGGGCCGTTTATTATGGTGTTGTGTCACCATCGGAACTCGGAAAAGAACTGGAACAGGGCAAATTTAGGCCTCTTTACTATTTTTTCGGCTCCGAGGATTACCGGATCAAGGAGGCCGAAAAAGCGGTAATCGGGCGATTCCTGCCCAAGGCATTACAGGTAACCAATCATACCTCCCTATCGGGCTCCAAAAACAAAATCGATGATATTTTGACCGAGTTGTCGATGATTCCGATGCTCGGGGAACGCCAGGTTTTTACCATTTCAGATGTCCAGTCGTTTTCGGAGACGGATCTCAAGAGGTTTTTTTCTCTTCTTGATCCGCCCGATTCGTCTCGAATAGTGATATTTTCAACACCCTCGGCTAAAACCCCCAAGAAAACCACCAAGCTATATAAATTTATGGATACAAAGGCGGCGGCCGTGGAATTTCCGAAACTCCGCGGGGATTCATCTAAGCGCCGTATTTTAAAAGCCCTGGCCGATAATAATATCAAGATTGACCCAAAAGCCCTGGACATAATTATTGAATTATCCGGAGGCGATCTGGGCGGCCTGACGGCCGAGATCAACAAACTGATCGATTATATCGGTGAGGGGGGAACAATCACCTCGGAAATTGTGGCCGAAGTATCCTCGGATTATCAGGTCTTTAAAATTTTCGAATTGGCCCAGGTCGCGGCAGTCGGGGAATACGTTAAAGCCATGACCATTATTGACTTCCTGATAAGAAGAGGCGAAAATCTGTCGTCGCTTCTATTCTGGATGGGGGATCATTTTGTGGGATTATACCTGGCCCAGAATCGTAAATCGCCGGGCGGCGGCAAGGATATGAGTTGGAAGTATCGGGGGCAGATGGAATTGTATAAGAACGAGCAGTTGGAATATATAATCGAACAAATCGCCCGGGCTGATTTCGATTTAAAGAACAATGTCAAGCCGGAACGGTTGATAATCGAAAGGCTGATATATAATATTTGCCGGGAGTATCAGAAAAATCCTCATGCCTGAAAAAACCGGGGAAGAAAAGCAACCATTGCCTGTAAACAGTCAGGATGACACCGCTGAAGATCGGCAATGGGTATTGGCCGCCCAAAGCGGCGATAAGAACGCTTACGGCAAGCTGGTGACCAAATACCAGCGGCGGCTTTTCCGGTTTTTATTTATGATGTTGAAAGAGAAAGAGATGGCTGGCGATATAGTCCAGGATGCTTTTGTCAGAGGTTATGCCGCCCTGGATGCTTTCGAGGTCGAAAAGCCGTTTTATCCTTGGATCGCCACGATTGCGCGTAATCTGGCGATAAATCTGCTCAAAAAAGAGGAGCGGGAAAGGCCGATTTCTGAGTATGAAAACCTGATGGAAACCACTCCCGACAGCTCCGACAATCCGCTGGATCTGATAATCGAGAAAGAAACAGAGGATCGTTTCGGCGCGGCGGTGGCGGCTTTGCCGACTCCATATCGGACGGTATTCGTTCTGAGGATGTTTGAGAAATTGAGTTATGAGGAAATTGCCCGGCAACTCAATATTTCGCCCGGGACGGTTGATTCGCGGTTGCACCGGGCCAGGCAGAAACTGGTCGAAATGTTGAAAGATTATTTGTAGAATAATTATATGCTTTCAGAAGAATGGAAACATCTGCTGTCGAGGTTTATCGACAATCAGCTCGATGAGACGGAACGGGATCAAGTCGAGAAGGCTCTCGAAAGCGATCCCGAGGCCCGCGAGTATTACCGTCAATTGCTGGCTCTGGACAAGAAGGCAGGGGAAATGACCCTTGATATGGACGAGGCTTTCTGGAATGAACAAAAGGAAGTCATTCTTGAAAAGATTACAGCTGTAGCGGAAGAGAAAATTGTCCCGGTCAAAAGCAGATGGTATGCAAGAGTGAATTATAAAATTGTGGCCGTGGCCGCCTCAATTGCTCTGGTGACTTTTATTTCGATTTTCGAGTCACAACTTCTCGATCACACCCGGACAATATTCGGAGACAAAACCCCAAAAGTCAAGGTCACTCCGGCACCAGTGACCGTCGATTCTGCAGGCTGGAGAGATGATGCTTCGCAGATGAGTCTCTACGAGAAGAAGAAGGACTCCGAGGAGAAAGGAACATTGTCGAGGGAAGATATTACTACTCCGAATCGGCTGGCGGATGAGATCCCGTTTGAGGAAATACCGCCGCCGGATAAAAAAAGCGAGAGACAACAAGAATTACCGCCTGCGACAGAAATAATCCCGGTAGATGAATTGGCCAATGAAGTCAAGGCTGAAATTCCAGATGTGAAAACGATTGAACCGGCAGAGGAAATTCCGAAAATGGATTTGGCCGGGCGGGGGGGGGAAATGCCGATTACCGAGAAAATCCAGCCGACGCCAAAGGGAAACCCGCCGGAGCCTTTGGGGGATACAGCTTTATCTTTGCCATCAATGGAGGCAGTGACTAAGCTGAAATGGCAGGCTGAAATGGTCCGGGGCGGAGGTGGTGATAGTTCGATACCTGCGGCAGGGAAGAGCGTCTTGAGTGGTTATGATTATGATTTGGCGAATCGCGCTCGCACGGCCATTAATACCGGAGAGCAGGAAGGTTTGAAACAGGGTCTTAAGTCTCAGGCGGGAGCAGTGGTTGTTTCGCATGAGGAACTTGATTCGACATTATTTGGTGACTTTACACCTGAGCAAAAAGAAACATATCTTGATTGGCGCCGCAAAGCCGAAGAGGTCCAGCAGAAATATGGCATGATGTTTTTGTCGGATAGGGTTTCCGGTAGTTTGACTTCGCAGTCCTCGGGACTTTCGGGCCAGGTATCGATAAGCGATGAAAATTTACTGAAGATTGCTCAGACCTTTTATGAATTAGGTCGAATCACACCCATCGGCGAAGAGCGGACCCGGATGATCGGCAATCTTGAGATTATCAAGGGTCGA
This sequence comes from Candidatus Zixiibacteriota bacterium, assembly GCA_016933955.1. Taxonomy (NCBI): domain Bacteria; kingdom Pseudomonadati; phylum Candidatus Zixiibacteriota; species Candidatus Zixiibacteriota bacterium. The sequence goes on along the minus strand of JAFGTT010000032.1, from coordinate 36,191 downwards.
GTGTCGGCCGACAGTACTATCAATCTGATCAAGTATTACCTTTCGGAACTCCGGAAATAATAAATCAGCAACCTTTTTGAGGGAAGGCCGTATTCTGTACCAGAAGGTAAGAAAAGTCCTTCAAGGAGTGACTTATGAGCAAAAAGCTATATCGATCGAGAGTTGACAGAAAAATAGCCGGAGTCTGCGGCGGGGTCGGCGAATATTTTGGGGTCGATCCAACCTTGGTACGTATCCTCGCCATTCTCTTGGTTTTTGCCGATGGTATCGGCCTGATAGCCTATATTGTGGCCTGGATTATAATGCCTCATCGGCCATTCGGAATGGAGGAGACAAAACCGGTTTATGATAACAACCAATGGAAGAAATTCTGGCCGGGCGTTCTTTTAATCGGTCTTGGGATAATCTTTCTGTTAAAAAATATATACTGGTGGTTCGATTTTTGGGATTTCTTCTGGCCGGCCATATTGATAGCCGTTGGACTGGCCCTGATTCTTCATCGCAAATCGGGTTCCATTGACACGACCGGCCCGATTCATAATGCGGGGGAGGTGAACTGATGAATGGCAATATCATCTGGGGAATAGCCCTGGTTCTGGCGGGATTTCTTTTCCTCGCCGACCACGCAGGGTTTATTGATATCGACATTGTTGATCTCTGGCCTTTGATCCTGGTGGTTGTAGGTCTGGAATTAATCCTGAGGAAACGGTACCGGGTGGAATCTACCGAAAAAGCCGGTGAGGGAGGGCTGTAGTATGACGCCAAGCAGATTTCGCTGGGGAATTCTGTTTATTACGATCGGGATTATACTGCTTCTGAATAATGCCGGGTATCTCGATTGGGATTATTGGTACGAATTATTAATCTGGTGGCCGCTGATTCTGATTGCCATCGGAATCGAAAAGATATTCCTGCGAACCAGATTGCAATTTATATCCTACCTGGCGCCTTTGATTCTGGTGGCGGCAATGGTTTATGTGGCGGCGGATGTCGGGGCCGATAATTATCGGGGCAGTTTTTTTACATCATATAGCTGGGATGCCGATGATGAACCTGATATAGAGTTAATAGAAGCCCGGGTGGAACACGGTGAAACAGACATTTTCGTCAACCGTACCAGTTATAACCTGGCTTCAGCCCGTTTTGACCGTTTTATGCGTAAGCCCGATATCGACTTCAATACCAGGAACCGGGTGGCTGAAATCAATATATGCGAATCGGCCCACCTTCACAGCGGTATCTATTTCAGGAATGGTTCCCGCCGGGATGACTGGCAACTGGCTTTTTCCGATGAAAAACCGCTTAAGCTGGAATGTCTGGGTGAAAATTCCAATGTCAATCTATATCTGGAATCGGTTCCGGTCGAAGAATTGACGGTCGAAAACGAAGATGGGGATATTTATCTGAAAATAGGTGACAAAACGCCCTTGGTTTCGGTCAGGATTGGAGGTATCGACAACAGCCTCAAAATCAAGCTCCCTAGTGGCTGTGGAGTTAAGGTTTTGGGCGATAAGTATGGCAATTATCTGGAAAGAATCGGTTTTGGGATCCTGGCCGATGATTATGTTACCAATGGCTTTGATACATCCGGTATTAAGGTTTCTTTGATACTTCCCGAAGAGTTGCGTCACTTCTCCATAGATTTTTACTGATGGTTTTGGGGAGACTAAAGGAGAGGGTCGCAGAGGCGGCCCTCTTTTTTAATGACTGCTTAAGGCTGCCTTAATTAATAGGCAAGTTATTGTATCATATGCAATTATCGGCTTGACGGAATCAGTTTTTTGATTATATTTATTATAATTTGGGTTTTTGATACGGGGAGGAAAGGTAAAAAAAGTCTTGCCTCCGGGATCGCCGGGAATGAACGAATACTTTATGGAATGGATATCAGGTATGAAAAAGTTCTGTTTATATAATGTCATAATATTGATTGTGGTATTTCTAATGCCGGGCAATTTATGGTCGGCCAATCTGGTTGATGTCGATATCGTACCGATCGGGGAGGATACGCCGGTCGATACGCTTTATTCGAATTTGGAATATGTTATCAGGATCTGGATTGAAAACGATGTTCATCTGGCCAGTATGAATCTCGGGTTCGTTTTATGGTCAGATGATGGTGCGGTAGTCGATATTTTGTCTAAACCGGGTGGTTTCGGCGACCTGATGACAGTCAATGTGATTCCCGGATGTCGTATGTGGGATGAAAACGCCACCCATCGGACGGTCTGGGACGCTACCAGCGGATTGATTACCAACGAGACGTATTTTGATGGAGTAACGCCGGATTCGATCATGATTGGAGGATTCGGGGCGGTGAATGGCCTTTTACCGGGTGATCTGGAGGAGATGATGACTTTTCATATTATCGCCCATGAACCGACCGGACCAGCCACATTTTGTTTTGACAGCACTTTTATCCCTCCGGCTGGAGATTTCCTTTTTGCCGATATTGAATCCAACGGAATAATTCCCGAGGTAGGCTGGCTCGAAGGGGGACGATGCTGGCCGGTGGTAGCCTGCCAGGATGATGATAATGATGATGTTTGCGATATCAATGATAACTGCATCACGGGGTATAATCCCGACCAGGCCGATACGGATGAAGATGGATTAGGAGATGTATGCGACAATTGCCCGGCTATTTCCAATATTGACCAGGTTGATACTGATAATGATAATATCGGTGACGATTGCGATAATTGCCCGGAGGCGGCTAATCCGGATCAAGCCGATCAGGACTTTGACGGCAAAGGTGATATCTGCGATAATTGTCCAACTGCGGCCAATCCCGATCAACTCGACAGCGATGGAGATGGCAAGGGGGATGCCTGCGACAGTATCCTCTGTGCTGATACCAATGGCGATGGCCGGGTGAATATTCTGGATGTTACCTATTTCGTTAATTATCTTTATCGCGGCGGATCGAAACCAAAATGCTCAGAATGAAGATCGATATATAATGAGGATCGATTTTCATTGAGTCGCATCATTTGTGTTTGCATTCCCGGCTGATTATATCTATAATGTTGATCCAGAAGACGTGGATTGAATGTATCGGTTTATTTTTTTTATATTTGCAATATTGTTGATAATGTCGGGGTGCGGCCCCGGGAGTGAAACTCCGGGCTGGAAAAGCTCCGGGGTTTTAAGGATCGGGACCGACGCCACCTATCCTCCTTTCGAAATGGTCAACACCGAGACGGGCAACCCCGAGGGTTTCGATATTGATATTATCAGCGCCGTCTGCCGGATAAACGGATGGGAACCGGAGTTTATAATCACGCCTTTTGACGGTATAATTTCCGGATTAAAGAGCGATAAATATGACTGTATTATATCGGCCATGACGATTACACCCCAGCGAAAAGCCATTGTTCTTTTTTCCGAGCCATATTATCTGGCCGGGCAGGTAATTGCGGTTCCGCAGGGAGACACGATAATACATTCAACGGATGATCTTCGGGGCCGCAAAGTCGGGGTCCAACTTGGGACAACCGGGGAGAGAATGGCCAAATCGTTACCCGGGGTATCGGTTTTTTCTTTTGATAATATCGGGGCGGCTTTTATCGATATGGAAAACGGGCGAATCGACGCGGTATTGAATGATTTTCCCACAACTACTGAGTATATCCGGCTTAAGGGCCGGGCCAAAATTGTCGGTGATTTGTTGTCCGAGGAATATTACGGTATTGCTGTGGCCCGGAAAAATATTGAATTACTGGAAAAGATCAATACCGCCCTGCGGCAGATAAAAACCGATGGCGAGTATGATAAAATCGCCGCCTGCTGGTTTCCCGGGGGCGATTTTATTCGGCCGGATTCTTCATCGGAAAACTGACATTCCGTTCGAAGGCGTAATTATTTCTCCAAAACTACAAAAAGGAGTTGATTTTTCCCGGCTTTTCTTTATGATATAGGGCTTATGTCGAAACCATATAGACTTTCCGTAATGGATGGAAAGGTAATTGCGATTGATGGCCCGGCCGGTTCTGGAAAATCCACGACAGCCCGGATGTTAGCCGAGAAGCTCGGGTACCGTTATCTGGATACCGGTGCCATGTATCGGGCGGTGACGCTGTTCGCATTGGAAAACGAGGTCGCCGTCGATGATGTTCCCCGGCTGGAAATTATTGCCGCCAGAATTGCAATTGATTTCAAGATTGAAAATGGTATCAATCACGTCTTCCTTAATGGAAAGGATGTTACCGAGGCCATCAGATCGCCGGAGGTAACCAAAGCGGTTTCACCGGTATCGGCTCTGGCCGAAGTTCGCCAGGCGCTGGTAGCCCGGCAAAAAGAAATGGCCAAAGAAGGCGGGGTGGTGGCCGAGGGCCGAGATACCACGTCGGTAGTTTTCCCCGAGGCGGATCTTAAGATTTACCTGACCGCTTCGCTTGAGGAACGGGCCAGACGGCGGATGATTGATTTTGCTCACCAGGGGATTTCCAGCACTCTGGAGGAACAGGTGCAACTGGTGGCCAAACGTGACGAGTATGACAGCCAGAGAAAGGCCTCGCCACTGGTCAGGACCCGCGACGCGGTTCTGATCGATACCACCAATATGAATGTCGAAGAACAGGTCGAAAGGATAATGATACTGGCCAAAGCCAGGTTTAAGCAGATATGAATCTGATGTTCTGGTTGGGATGGATAGTCATCAGGTCTGTCGCGGTCGTGGTTTTCAGAATCAGGATTATGGATAACAGGAATATTCCAGCGGAGGGGCCGTTTATCCTGGCCTGCAATCATATTTCGTATTACGATCCGCCCCTGGTCGGGGCATCATCGCCGCGACTGGTGCATTTTATGGCCAAGAAGGAATTGTTTCGTAATCGCCTGTTTGGCTGGCTGATAAGCGCTACGAAGGCTCACCCCATCAACCGACGGGGTTTCGACCGGAAGGCCATTGAAATCACCACCGGTATTCTCAAATCCGGACAGGGGTTGACTATATTCCCCGAGGGAACGCGTTCCCAAAGTGATTCATTTCTGTCGCCCCATCCGGGAGTCGGTTTGCTGGCCCGCCGGAATATGGTGCCGGTGGTACCGGTTTATATTAACGGGGCCAATCGGCTGAAGGAGTGCTTTCTGGGGCGAAACCGGCTGGGGACGATTTTCGGGCGGCCGATCGGGACGGATAAGATCGCCGAGTTTTCCGATGACCGGGAGGGGTACCGGAATCTGGCGGTGTATATTATGGAACGTATCGGGGAGCTGAAAAAGGAATTTTTGGATCGGAATGGCCTGACGCCGGAACCGGTTCACTGATGGAATAATATTTTTTCGGGTCGATATTAATTTTGTCGACGTATAAGACACGAATATCCCGCCCGGGCGGATGCCGCCCAGGGATAAATATAGACGAAGGAGGACCTTTCCAAAATGGCTGAAGCCAAAAAGAAAACTGCAACAAAATCCACAACGACAGGAGGTGATGCACTTCCCAAGCGCACCAAGCGTAAAGCGGCCAAGTCAAAAAAGACCAAGATCCAGAAAGTAAAACTGGTCAAGTCCGAAAAGACTGAAAACGTTGTCGGGACGGAGGTGGTCGAACAACAGACCGTCGAGAAAATCGAAACCGCCCGGACCAGGCGTCTTTCCGAAAAAGCCGCTGCCCGTGAGGAACAGGCCGAAGAAAAGAAGGCCGATATCGTTACAGTCGATGCCATGAAGCTGACCGATATCAACAGCCGCGAGTATTCCGAGGAGGAGTACAACCGGATGCTGGAGCTGTACGAAAGCACCATCAAGGATATCAAGGAAGGCGAAATTGTTTCGGGGACAGTCCTCGGTGTATCCAAGACCGATGTGATTGTCGATGTCGGGTTCAAATCCGAGGGGATTATCCCCCTGACCGAATTCCCGGAACCCATCAATATTGCCGTGGGCGACCAGATCGAAGTCTATTTACAGCAGATCGAGGATGCCAACGGCCAGTTGATTCTTTCCAAGCAGAAAGCCGATTTCATGATTGTCTGGGATAAAATCCATGAGTGTCATGATGCCGGTGATCTGGTGATCGGGAAAATTGTCCGCCGGATCAAGGGCGGCGTGGTGGTCGATATCATGGGTGTAGACGCCTTTCTACCCGGTTCACAGATTGCTTTGAGACAGGTTCCCGATTTCGATGCCCTGATCGGCACCGAGATGGAACTGAAGATTATCAAGCTCAACAAGAACCGGAGAAATATCGTGGTTTCCCGGCGCGTGGTTCTCGAAGAGGAGCGCGAGTCGAAGCGGGGTGCGCTGCTGAAGGAAATCGAGGTTAACCAGGTTCGCGACGGGATCGTCAAGAACATCACCGACTTCGGTGTTTTTATCGATCTTGACGGAGTCGATGGCCTCCTGCATATCACCGATATGTCGTGGGGGCGGATCAAACATCCCAGTGAGCTGGTTTCGTTGGGCGACATCATCAAGGTCAAGATTCTCGATTTTGACGAGAAGACGTCGCGCATTTCTCTCGGGTTGAAGCAGTTGACGCCGTACCCGTGGGAAAATATCGAAGAGAAATATCCGATCGGCAAGAAAGTTACCGGCAAGGTGGTTTCAATCACCGACTACGGTGCATTTGTGGAACTGGAAAAGGGAGTCGAGGGATTGATTCATATTTCCGAGATGTCCTGGACCCAGCATATCAAGCACCCGTCGAAGATCATGAATGTCGGCGACAAGATCGATGCTGTGGTGCTTTCGGTGGACCGCGAGAACGAGAAAATATCGCTGGGTATCAAGCAGATGGAACCCGATCCATGGGAGACCATCGAGCAGAAGTACCCGGTCGGTAAGATCGTTTCCGGCAAGGTTCGCAACCTGACGGCTTTCGGCGCCTTTATCGAGCTCGAGGAGGGAATCGACGGTCTGATTCATATCTCGGATATGTCATGGACCAAACGGATTCAGCATCCCTCGGAGCTGATGAAAAAGGGCGATAAGATCGATGTCCGGATTCTGCGGATCGATCATGAAAACCGCCGGATTTCCCTGGGGTTCAAACAACTCAAGAACGATCCCTGGCCGGATATTGCCAAGAAGTACGCCGTCGCGACCGACTGCCTGGGGACGATCACCCGGGTGCTGGATCGCGGGGTGACGGTGGAGCTGGATGGCGAAGTCGAGGGATTTGTCCCGACCCATCAACTGGGCAAGGAAGATCTCGAGAATCCCGCCGATGCCTTCAACGAGGGCGACCAGATTCCGCTTCAGGTGATCGAGTTCGACCGCCAGGCGCACAAGATTGTCCTGTCGGTATCCTCGTATTACAAGAAGCGGGAGCAGTCCGAACTGGATCAGTTCCTGGCCAAACATCCGACCCGAACGGTTTCGATGGGTGATGCTCTGGCGGCCAAAACGCCGGGGATGATATCCACCGAGCCGATCGAATCGGCCCCGGAACCATCCGATGAAATTCCGGTCGAAACCCTGGAAAGCGAATCATCGCCGGCCGAGACGACGCCCGATACGGCGGAGCCGGCAGGTGGTGAGGAGAGCGGGGAAAACCCGGAACAGGTGTAAGGATTGCCTGATCGGTTGAGATAGATCATAGTTGATTATGATAGAAAGCGGCGAGCCCTCGCCGCTTTTTTATTGGGGGAATTTGTATCAAGACAGAATCAGGACTAATTAAAATTCATTGCCGATTAACCGGTCGTGTATTATAATTAACGAATATCTCGCTACACCAGACAAAATGCCCGGCTCTCGATTTTGATTTCTTTGAATATGCTTCATAGAGCGGGAGGGAGCCAACATGCCACTATTCGAGATTAATCAGGAATATCAGACCTTAAGAAGTGAACTTCGAGAAGGAATAAGATGGATATTTGAAAGACCGCTTTTGATTGTTACCATTTGTGCGGCGGCCTTCAAATTTCTGGAGAAATCATACTTGGTTTTCATTCCCCCTTCTATAACCGCGCTGTTATTATTTAATTTATGGTTTACCGCCAATCGGTTGCGGAGTGCCGCCAGAATTGTCGCGTATATCCAGGTGGTGCTTGAAAGTGATGATAAAAAGAACTGGAGAGGCTGGGAAACATTTTTGAGAGAATATCGAAGATGGAAGAAAAGCAGAAGTAAGAAGGAGGTAAGAAGAATTGTTGAGGAGAAACTGGATAAAAGCGCTATTCCGGATTCCATGATGTTTTATCCCCCGATTTTCATGTTTCATATTATTATTGTATTATCTGCCTTAGTAATTTCTTTTTGTCTGGCATATAACGATCGTTCGGTTTTATTCATTTGTATGGGGGCATGTACAGCCCTGGCGGCAATAATATTTTTTATTTATGCTTACATGTTCAGGCCGTCATTGATGCGTGTTTTAATCGAGGAGAATATAGTCGTGTGCAGGGAAGTGATGAATGAGAGGATGTTGAAGGATAATGTATCGGAAGAGGTTTAATTACAAGTGATATTATAAAGGAAAACAAAATATGGATATATCATTGGGACCAGTTATAACCATAATAAACGGAGTATTTAATCTCTAGAATTGTCCTTGGTATTAGCAATTATTCAGAAACTGATTTAAATATGATATGCGAAGGTATAATCAATAACAATCAGATTTCTGGGTGTTCGGCTATAAATAATAGACTAAAATCGTTCCTAAATCAAAACAAAGAGAGAATAAAGAACGATTTATTTGAAAAGGCCGTGAGGGCTTTGTAATAAAATACATTGTTGATTTTCAGGTAGAGGTTCCTAACGAATACCCTTTATCTAATCCATTCGGAACACCAACCTCAGCAATTTAAAATCATCAAAATGACTTCAGCCAATAGCCCTTAACAACTTCATTCCCCCTCTTTATTTTTGCCTGCCGAATGCGTATATTAACCGTATGAAACGGGTGGCGTTTGAAACTGTCGGGTGCCGGCTCAACCAATATGAGACCGAAAAAATCGCGGCCCAGCTGACTCTGTGCGGGTTCGACCGGGTGGAATTCAATGATCCGGCCGACCTCTATATTATCAACACCTGCACCGTGACCGGCCGCGCCGACGCCTCATGCCGCAATATTATTTCCCGGGCCGCGCGACGAGAAAACAATCCGCCGGTGGTGGTGATCGGCTGTTATGTCGATGCCGACCGGGAAAAAGTGGCCCGTCTGAACGGGGTCGATCTGGTGGTCAATAACAATGAAAAGACCGCCATACTGGAAATGCTCAAAAACCGTTTCCCCCACCTGTTCGAAAACGGCCAGACCGCCGAACAACCGAAAGCCATAAACGAATTCCACGATCACAACCGGGCCTGGATTAAAATCGGCGATGGATGCAATCAGCGGTGTTCATACTGCATTATCCCGATGGTGCGGGGGCCCCTGAATAACCGTCCGCCCGAGGAAATTGTTGATGAAATCAACAACCTGGCCGCCCACGGATACAACGAAGTGGTGTTAACCGGGATTCATATCGGGATGTACCGCTATGGTGATCTCGAATCACCGGCCGATCTGGTGCGATATATATTGAATAATACCAATATCTCTCGAATCAGGCTGTCATCGATCGAACCCCAGGAGGTTGATACCGATCTGGTGCGGGTGATCAACGAGGGGGGCGAACGGGTCTGCCGACATCTGCATATCCCGCTTCAGTCCGGATCGGATCGGGTCCTCAAACTGATGCGCCGTCCGTACGATACCGGGCGGTATCTGGAAATCATCCGGTATGTTAAAGAAAACATTCCGGAAGTTGTAATCGGGGCGGATATAATTGTCGGTTTTCCCGGTGAAACCGAGGATGATTTTGCCGGATCCGCGGCGGTGTCGGATTCCGGGTGGCTGGATTATCTTCATGTGTTTTCATACTCCGACCGGCCCGGGACAGTCGCGGCCGAAATGACGGAGAAAATCAATCCCGATATTATCAAGAATCGGAACCGGGTTTTAAGAGAAATTTCCAGAAAGCATTATACTCTGGCTTTAAAAAGAGAGATCGGGCAGGTTGCTATCGCGATCTCGGAGCATAGATCAAAAAGCGGCCGGCATTACTGGGGAATCACCGATAATTATCTTAAGGTGGTCTTGCCGCTGGAATCAGGGGGCGGCAAAGAACTTCTCCGGATAAAAATAACCGGGGCCACGGACCGTAATCTCACCGGCGAAATTATCCCCGGTTGAATACATATATAATGTAGCGGTCTTTTTTCTTTAATCCATATCCGACAATCCGAACAATTTTACCTGACAATCAGGAAAACTTTTCTTTTACGATTCCTTTTTTCCGCCCGCCGGCTTTGCTCTCATGTCCGCAACCTATTGTGATGTAGTGCGTTGTGGCAGTTGAAACAATGTTGGCACAACCGTTGCTTAATGAATTGTCGGAAAACTATAGTCAGGACTATTGATATGGCTGATGATAAAGATAAGAAAGCTGAGAAAGTCGAAGAGGAAGTTTACGGATTGGACGATGAGCCGCCAAAGAAGGCCTCGCTGATAGATCGATTCAAACCGTACTTGATTCCGGCCGGGAGCGCCTTCGGGGCGTTTGTCCTGGCCGCCGTTCTGTTTCTCTTTGTCTTCAATGGAGACAATGATAAACCCGCGGGTGAAGAGACCTCATCAACGGAAACGGTGGAAGTCAGTCATGAGACGGCCGCCGGTGAAACGGTTTCGGACGAGCACCAGAAGAAAGCCATACCTCCTGATAATATAGCACATAAAGAGACCACGGGCGGCAAGACTGATTCGGTTTCATCAGGCTTTACCAAGAAGGATGTGGACATACTTGAAATCGATACGGCCGCAATAATGAAGGAACTGGATTTCCTGTTCTGGACGCCGGAGATGGAAAATTCGGCTGAAGAGCTGGGAATGACTCCGAAAGATTCATCGGATACGCTCAACTGGATTGAGAAGCAGATGGACAGTCTGAACCGTCGCCGGGTGGAAATCGACAGCCGGGAAAGGCAACTGAAGGCGCTTGAATATACGGTCGGGCAAAGCCTGGTTAAACTGGATCAAGCCGAGTCGGCCCGGATTATCAAACTGGCCCGGTTGTACGACGGAATGAAACCGGATGAAGTTGCCAAGCTGTTTGCGAATCTTCCGGATTCGATTGTGACGGCAATACTACCAAGGATGAAACCGGCCAATGCCTCGAAAATTCTGGCTATGATGCCTCCCAAGCGGGCGGCCAAACTTTCGACCCAATTAATCACGGTGAAGGTGGATTAGATGAATCCGTTTCTGCTGACAATGAATCTCCTGAATACCGGCACCGGACAGGTTGATGTGACCGGGAAACAGCCGGCCGGAAATCCGGCTGATGTGTCGGGTGGAGATTTCATGGATCTTCTTCTGGAAGGGATACAAATATCGGATGGAGAAGAGGATGCAATAGGCGGTAAGGGATTACTTGATATTCTGCCGGAAAATAAAAAATCGGCATTATCGGGGGATAATCAGGAGACGATTCTGTTAAACGATTTATTCCTTAAGGCCGGAACGACGGAAGTCTTGCTGACTGGAACATGGCCGGCTGATAGTCAAGACAAGGAACAGGCCATATTATCGCTCTCGGGACAGGATGACTCTGAACAAGTATTAAACGATATTCTTTTCGATAGAATAAATTCTGATGTCAAAGGGCTGGTTAATATATCGGCGGAAAAAACCATGCCGGTTGAGAATATGATAAATACCGGACAGGAACCCGAAACGGAGGTCTCCATTCCGGGATTGGAAGGGCTGCCGACCGAATCGTTATCAGATAAAGCATCATCATTAAATAGCCGGTTATTCTCCGCAAATACCGTTGTACCCACGACGGGATCATCGACCAGACACCTTGATATATTTTCCGGGTTAACGGATAATAGCGCAATCGAGGAAGATCCGATGGTACTCGGGAATTCGGATCAAAAAACGGAGACAAACCTTAAGGTTTCGGTATCATACATAACCAAGCAAACACCGGATATGGCCAATTCGAAGATGGCCGAGAGTATGACCCGGTTACAGAATGCGCTCAACATTAATGAGGTTGAGATCAGCGATTCGAAGATGAAACCCGAGAATGACGGACTGAAAGCCGATTCGGAAATTTCCGCCGGTGAAAATGATCATCAGAAGAATATGAAATCAGTTTTATCGCGTCCAGGTATGGCGGTTCATATTACCAAAGACACCAAGGCTATCAAATCAGAGGATGCCGGCAGGAACCAATCCAGGCAGGTTGAAGCAGGTCAGTCGCAGACAATGGAAGCCGTTAAGCCGGTTGAAAGCGGTGATGGAAGGACAGGTTCTGCCGGACCGAATTCTACTCATGTCGAGGAAAAGAAAGAGCCGGATTCAAATGGAATAATAAAAGCGAATAATACCGCAGGAGAGTTATCGAGCAAGAATGCTGTTGATCTTAAGACAACATCGCCGGAGATCACTCATACGGCGGCTGCCGATTCAGGCAAATCAGGCACAACTGCGGACACTAAAGAAATAACGCCGGTTCGGTTTGTCCTTCCGGACAATGTTAAATCGGAAGGGACCAATAATAATCGCACGGTATTCATCAAGCTCGAACCGGAGCATCTGGGAACGGTCCGCCTGACTTTGAGCTCGCATCATGATGCTATCTGCGGCCGCATGGTGGTCGATAATTCCACCGCCCGGGCGGCTGTTGAAAGCAATCTTCAGCAGTTATTCGAGGGATTGTCGTCCAAGGGGATCAAGCTGGATTCCTTCCAGGTTTCAATCGGCGGCGGTCAGATCGGGCAGAAATATTCGCCGGACAGAATGTCATCGCACGGGCGTTACCGCTATGATGTAAACCGTCAGGCAAATCGGATATCAACGGAAATGACATCAGTCGACCGATCTTCCGGAGTGGGTCTTTATATCGGTTCCGGGGGAGTCAACTGGCTGGCTTAGGAGATAATTATGGGTATAATTTCACCGGTTGCAACCGATGCCAATGGCAATGAAATCGCCACCGGGTCCTTGAAAGAGCTGGGAAAAGACGATTTTCTTCAGCTTTTGATTACCAAGATGACCCACCAGGATCCGCTGGATCCCATGGATGATGAGGCTTTTATCGCCGATTTGGCCCAGTTCTCAAGTCTGGAACAGATGAGTAATATCAATGAATCGCTCAGTGAGTCGTTGAATTGGGATTACCTTCAGATGCAGACTATCAACAACACCATGGCAACCTCGCTGATCGGCAAAGATGTCGAGGCCACTTTCAGTGGTGTTTATCTGGACAGTGATAATACACCTATGATCGGCTATACCACCACCCAGTATGCCGACAAGGTTACGATAACCATATCCGACATTAACGGCTCGGTGGTTCGGACCATTACCGAGGAAGATGTTGCGGCCGGTTCCAATACCATCGTCTGGGATGGTAAAGATGATGACGGCGAGAGACTTGATGACGGGTACTACCAGGTCGAGATATCGGCCATTGACGCCAGCGGCGGCAGTTTCGATCCCTCGACCTTTATCCAGGGTCGCGTCGATGGTGTGGTGTATCGGGATGGTTCGGCATATCTGAAGGTCGGCGGACTGGAAATACCGTTGTCCGGCGTCAATTCTATCAGCGAATCGGATGAGAATGAGGGCTGAGAATGAAAATCAGTGATTTTAACAGAGAAGTCCGCCTGCTGGAGATTGCCAATCGCGGCATAACGGAGCAGGCAAATCAGTCCGAAGAGAAAGCGGCATCATTCAAGACGACTTTCTCGGAGGAATTATCGCGCAGTCAGGGACTGAGTATTTCCAAACATGCCCAGCAGCGGCTGTACTCTCGGGGGATTGAGTTGTCGGATGAGAAGCTCAGTCAGCTTTCACAGGCGATTGACAAAGCGGCTCTGAAGGGATCGAAGGATACTCTGATCCTGGATGATGATGCCGCCTACGTGGCCTCGGTTCCAAGCCGGACCATAATAACGGCCTTCAGTCGCGCCAGTTTGCAGGAGGGGGTTTTCACGTCGATCGATTCGGCCGTGATACTTTAGAAAAATAGTGTTTAATAATAGTCTAAATGATAATCGAGGCTGGACTCCGTTCATAGACGGAGAGGCCTTGCCATTGGGTAAGGAGGATTTACTGTTATGATGGCATCAATGTTCGCCGGGGTTTCGGGACTTAGAAACCACCAGGTCAAGATGAATGTGATTGGCAATAATATCGCCAATGTCAATACCGTCGGTTTTAAAACCGGCCGGGTAACTTTCCGTGAGGCCCTGGTCCAGACATACAAAGGTGCCGGCCGTCCCTCGACTATATCGGGCGGAACCAACCCGCTCCAGCTGGGATTGGGGATGGGGGTTTCCACGATCGATAATCTTTTCCAGCAGGGCGGTCTTGAGACTACCGGGCAGATTACTGACCTGGCAATCCAGGGGTCGGGATTCTTTGTGCTGTCTGACGGTAGCGGCAAGTATTACACCCGGGCCGGAGCTTTTGGATTCGATGCCAATTCGACCCTGGTTGATCCCTCGACCGGAATGTTTGTCCAGGGAAAGATGGCTGACGCCAACGGCAATATTCCGTCGAGCGCGGTGGTCGGCAATATCACGCTGCCATTCGGTCAACAGGATCCGGCCAGTGCCACAACGGCTGTTACGCTGGGCAACAATCTTAATTCGGTGGCGACCGATTCGGAAGCCACGTTGCAGTCGGCCGGGACAACGGGAATCAACAATGTCACCGGCGATGCCGTGGACGGCGCCGGCGGCGTCCACACCCTGACAATTACCGGAGCGCAGGCAACGACCTCGACCTTCACCGGGACCAATACCAGCGGGAGTGCGCTGTCGGGCAGTATGACTCTGGCCAGTCTCGGGATAACCGATACCAGTAATTTTACCCTGTCCCGGGATAATGGGACTCATATTGATGAAGTAATGGGATTAACGGTCAATTCTACAATCAATGACCTGATCAATGCCATCAACCAGATCAGCGGCGTCAATGCCGAGCTGGTGGGCGGCGAAATACAGATCACTCGGGAACGGGCCGGTTCAGGCGTTGACTACAATATTCAATCTTCGGCGGCGGTCGCGGGGAATATTGTCAATGAGATATTCGGAGGCGTCTTTACAGCCAATAACGGATCCGACCATACTTTTGTCTGCCAGGATGTATTTACTCCAACTGGAGCCGCGGCTCTGACCCCGGTGACGCTGGATATTGTGGTCGATGATACTTCCGGTCTGGCAATCGGTATTGACGGTCTGGGTGACGGAGGCGTGGAAATCGACACCCTGAGTGGTTTGAGCGCCGGGACGGCGGTTATTAACACGGCCGACACAACCCATGCCGCGTCGATTACGGTTTATGATGCCCAGGGCGGCAAACATGCCTTGACACTGGAATTTCTCAAGTCGGCCAATCAGAACACCTGGACCTGGACGGCGTCCTTTAACGATAACGAGGTAATCACCGGTGGCGGCAGCGGGACGGTGCAGTTTAACCCCGATGGTTCACTTCTGTCTTTCAATTTTAATGGCGGGGCCACGGCCCTCACGTTTGATCCGGGAACCGGGGCCGGTCCGATGTCGGTTAATATCAATTCCGGGACGATCGGCGAATATGACGGATTGACCGGATTCGCCTCGGCTCATACGGCCTCGATCCTGACGCAAAATGGATACAGCCTGGGGATTCTTGACAAAATCTCAATTGATAAAGCCGGCAATATTATCGGCATTTTCACCAATGGTGTCAGCCGGGTGCTGGCTCAGGTGATATTGGCCGATTTCAATAATCAGGCCGGTTTGCTTAAAGCGGGACAGTCGTTGTACCAGGCTTCGGCCAACTCCGGTGACGCTATCGAGGGCGTGGCCGGGGAAACGATTTCGGGCGTGATTTCATCGGGGGCCCTGGAAGCGTCCTCGGTCGATATTGCCTCGGAATTTACAAGCATGATTACGGCTCAGAGAGGTTTTCAGGCTAATGCCAGGATTATTACCACCTCCGACAACATGCTTGATGAACTGGTAAACCTGAAGAGATAACAGGTTGGAATTAGATGATTCGTGTGACGAAATTGAACGGTGAGGTCATTGTTATAAACGATGACCTCATCGAATTCATCGAGGAGACGCCCGATACCATAATCAGTCTGACCGATGGGAAGAAAATTATGGTCAGGGAAGATCCTGATGAAATTATAAAGAGGGTGGCGGCTTTTCGAAGAATGGCATCAAGCCTTGAGGCAAAAGTCGGTTTAAGAGATAATAAGCAGTAGAAGGATGGAATAATATGGCTGATGACAAACTGGGCGACGAAACCGCTCTGGCCGAAGAAGGAGCGGCCGGCAAAAGCAAGAAAAGCTCGCCGATAATTATCTATCTCATCATCGCCGTCATAATGGCGGTCGGTGGTTATTTTGCCGGGACCAGGCTGACGGGCTCCTCGACCAAGGAACCGGAGGCGGCGAAGAGCGAGGAGCATAAAGGTGAGGAAGCCAAAAAGCCCGCCGGAGTATCCGAAGTCTATATGATGCAGGATATTATCGTCAACCCCTCGGGAACGGGCGGAACCAGGTTCCTTTCGGTTTCGATCGGTTTCGATGTGGGCTCCAAAGAAACTCTGGCACTGCTTGAAAAGCGGGAACCGGTTATCAAGGATGCCCTGATAACTATCCTGGGCTCCAAAACCATCGAGCAGCTTTCCGATGCCAAACAGAAAGAGATCACGCGGTATCAGATCAAGAAGCGGACGGAGCAGCTTCTTCAGATCAATGACCTGCAGGCAGTATATTTTACCGATTTTATCCTTCAGTAAGGTGAAGGGGAGATAGACCGTGGCGAAGATATTATCACAAGACGAAATCGATGCCTTGTTGACGACCGTAACGGCGAGTCCGTCGGAACAGCCGGAACTTACACCGATAGCTTCGGAGGAACTGGCCCGAACCGTCGTCACCTATGATTTCAAGCATCCCAACCGGGTATCCAAAGACCAGGTGAGGACGCTGGAAAACATTCATGATAACTTTGCCGGTCATATCAGTTCGACTCTTTCGACCGCTCTGCGGAGTATGGTTGATGTCGATCTGGTATCGGTCGATCAGATCAATTATTCGGAGTATGTGATGTCGCTGGTGACACCGTCCTGTTCCTATACCTTTTCCGCTAAACCTCTGGAAGGATTGTGTATTCTGGATTATAACCCGACCCTGTCCTTTGCTTTTATCGATCGCATTTTCGGCGGAGGGGAGAAAAGTCTTGAAATCGAGCGGGAGTTGAGCGGGATCGAAAAGACGGTAATGTCCAAAATCACGCGTAAAATATACGGCGACCTGGAAAAATCATGGCGGAATATCGCGCCGATCGAGGTCGAGCAGAAATCATTCGAAACCAATCCGCAATTTATGCAAATTATACCGGCCGGCGAAACGGTGATTGTGGTTTCACTGCAATTGAAGCTGTTCAAATCGACCGGCTTGATAACGATTTGTTATCCTTATGTATCGCTGGAACCGGTGATGGAGAAACTGTCGGCCCAGAACTGGATCGACGCCACCAAGAAAAGGAATATCGGCGAAAGTACCGAGAAAAATCGTGATAATATACAGGATGTAGATATCGAGGTGGCTATTTCGCTGGCCAAAACAAAGCTGAAAATGCGGGAGTTCCTGGAATTGAAGATCGGCGATATCGTAGCGACCGATTCCAAGATTAATGAGTCAGCCGAGGTGATGGTGGCGGGGAAAAAGAAATATTTATGCCGGCCGGGTTTGCTTGGAAAAAGAAGGGCCGGCCAGATATTGGAAATATATCCGGTCATAGAGAAGGAGTGATCGCGCATGGATGAAAAAAACGGGATAAATTTGCCTATGGATGGAAATCCCTCGGATGAGGAAATCAAAGACGACGCCGTTTCAGGGCAGGAGTCGGGCAATGAGCCGACTCCCGAAGAAAAGGAAATGCTGGCGATGGGCGCCGGCGATGCCGGAGACGAGTCCGAATCCTCGCCCGATGAATCCTCCGCGGATGAAGGTGATGATAATTCAGGGGAAGGATCGGAGCTTTTAAGTCAGGAAGCTATCGATAATGCTCTCGGGTCCGCGGCTGATGGAATGACCGATGATATGCCGGAGCAGCTTCAGCCCGAGGTCCATCAGGCCGATTTCCAGCAGTTGTCGATGCAATCCGAAAACCAGACTCCCCGCAATATTGACTTATTGATGGATGTCGATTTGCCGGTTTCGATTGAACTGGGACGAACCCGGATGAGGATTTCAGATATTCTGGCTCTTGGTCCGGGCTCTATTGTCGAACTGGACAAACTGGTCGGTGAGCCGGTCGATCTGCTGGTGAACAAAAAATGTGTGGCCCGGGGTGAAGTGGTGGTGGTCGAGGAGAGCTTCGGTCTCCGGATTACCCAGCTGGTATCACCCGAGGAAAGGTTGAAGAACCTGGCATGAGTACCAAGAATAAAAAACTGGTTCTGATAATAATAGTGCTGATTATCAGCGCCGGGGCCTATATCTCGACGCATTTCGATGGTGCCAGGGCGAATACCACCGGGACGACGGCGACCGGTTTGGAGGAGACGGCATCGGTATCCGGTGATGGGACAACTTCGCCTACCACTCCGGTTTTCCAGGATTCGGTGGCCTGGTCATTGATCAAATTGCTGGGGGCGCTGGTGGTGGTGGTCGCCGGAATCTACGGATTCGTTTTTATCCTGCGACGGATGATGGGTCGGAAATTCTCGGGCAATGGAAACCGGAAGCTGATTGAGGTCATCGAAACGACCTACCTGGAGCAAAAGAAATCGATTTCACTGGTCCGTTTTTATGATCGGGCGGTCCTGGTTGGTTCGGCGGAATCCGGAATCAATATTCTGGCCGAATTGAATCCGGAGGAGACCGCAAAAATTCTGGCCCTGGGATCGGCGGAGAAAATGGGGCCAAGTTTCCGGAGTCTTCTGAAGGCGGCCGGGAATCGTATGATGAGCCTTGGCATGGGAAAAGCCGGGGCGGACCTGACATCGGTCACGTCCGATAGACCACAGACGGTCTGATATTTTAGCTGCCGTCCAAATGGCCGGCTTAAATTGGATTTAAAAAAAGCTCATTGGATGAATATGAGACATAGAATAACTAAAATTGTCTTGCTCTCGTTCTGCCTGATATGCCTGACATCGGTCAGCCAGGCGCAATCAATCCCCAAATTGTCGGTCCAACTGGGGGAATCGTCCTCGCCGGGTGACCTTTCCACCACCCTGCAAATTATACTGCTTCTGACGGTCCTGACTCTGGCGCCATCGATTCTCCTGATGTTGACCTCCTTCATCCGGTTGATCGTGGTCCTCGGGTTTTTGCGGCAGGCGATGGGAACACAGCAGTTGCCGCCGAATCAACTCCTGGTCTCGCTGGCCCTGATTCTGACTTTCTTTATTATCAGTCCGGTGGCCAATAAAGCATACACCGACGGATTAAAACCGTACCTGGATGAAAAGATTACCAAAGAAGAAGCCTTTGATAAAGGTATGACTCCGTTCCGGGAATTCATGCTGTCCCAGACCAATGAGAAGGATATTGCTCTTTTTGTCAACCTCGCAGGTATGGAGCAACCCCAGACGCCGGAAGATTTACCGCTGCATATATTGATACCGGGATTTGTCATATCGGAGTTGCGGACGGGTTTCCAGATATCCTTTTTGATATTCATTCCCTTTCTGATTATAGACATGATTGTCTCATCGGTTTTGATGTCGATGGGAATGATGATGTTGCCGCCGATTATGATCTCGCTGCCTTTTAAGATATTGTTGTTTGTCCTGGTGGATGGCTGGTATCTGTTGGTCAAGTCGCTGGTCGGATCATTTTATTGAAGAGGTCGAGATGACTCCAGAATTGGTAATTACGATCGCCCGCGAGGCGGTACTGACGATGCTTCTGGTATCGGCACCGATGCTTCTGGCCGGACTTTTGGTGGGTTTGATAATATCCATCCTTCAAGCTATAACCCAGGTTCATGAAATGACGTTGACCTTTATCCCTAAAATAGTGGCCGTAGCGGTGGCTCTGATTATTTTCCTCCCCTGGATAATGAATATTATAATTGATTTCACCAATCGCATTTATAACATCATTCCGACACTTTAGGAGGTGGCCGGCGAAAACTTTTCTTTCGAGTATGGCAATCCTTTCCCATCGGCGGTCTACAGGCTCCCGCCAGGAATTCAAGCCGCCGTCATAATTCGTTAGATCCCAATAAATTACATAATTATAAAGCGGCCCGATCGGGTTGGCATAAAGCTTGATTAAAGACTTGACGAGTAACCCGAATTGTAGGTAATGGAATTGTTTGATTTTGTAACCTTCACAGCCGCCAAACTGGAAACCTTCCTGCTGATAGCCTTCCGGGCCGGCGGATTGTTCATCGCCGCCCCCATAATCGGTCACGACTCGATCCCCAGATTGGTCAAAGCCGCCTTTGCGGTGGTATTGGCGGTAGTTCTGGTTCCGGTGGTGGGTGAGGTCAACCTGCCGGAGATAAACTCGGTCTGGTTGCTGGGATTGATGGCGGCCAAGGAACTCCTGGTGGGTTTCATAATCGGGTGGTTTTTCTCGTTTGTTTTCATTGCCATTAAAATGGCCGGGCATATTGTCGGTTATCAGATCGGTTTGATGATGGCGACGGTTTTGGACCCCGAATCGAATTCACAAATTTCGATTATCGGGGAATTCTGGCACCTGGTGGCGATTCTTATTTTCCTGGCCATCAACGGACATCATGCTATTATCTCAGCTTTCGCCGACAGCTATCGGGCGGTTCCGATCGGGGTGTTTAATTTCGCTGGCTCGGCGGGGGAGATGCTGATCCGTTATTCGGGCTATACCTTTGTCATTGCCATCAAGATCGCCGCCCCGGTAATCATCACCCTCTTTTTGACATCGGTAACTTTGGGGGTGGTAGCCCGAACAGTACCGCAGATGAATATATTTATTGTTGGTATTCCCATAAAAATTGCAATCGGCCTTCTGGTTCTGGCGGCGGCGTTACCGGTTTTCAGATTTATGGTCGAAAAAACGGTCTTTTTCCTCGATACGGAAATAGCCCGGGTTTTGTTCGCAATTGGAACGGTGTAAAAGGCAGTCATGGCGGAAGATCAATTTCAGGAACGAACCGAGCGCGCGACACCGCGCCGACGTCAGAAAGCCAAGGAAGAGGGTCGGGTGGCCCGCTCCATGGAGCTCAATTCGGCGGTGATCCTCTGTTTGGGAATCATGACCATATATTTTCTTGGTCCGCTTCTGGCCAATCAACTCGAACAGATGTCGATTTATATTTTTAACGAGGCTCCTGCACTGGCGGCCGATTTCGACTCGATAGTGAGTTTATTCAACCATAACATCATCAATTTCTTCCTTCTTCTCGGCCCGATTCTGATTATGCTGACGCTGATTGCCTATGGGGTCAATATCCTCCAGGTGGGGGTTATGTTCACCAGTAAACCCCTGGAGCCGAAAACCGACCGGTTGAATCCGGTCAGCGGCATCAAGCGTTTGTTCTCCGCCCGGTCGTTGTTCCAGCTTGCCCGCGATGTAATCAAAATTCTTCTGATTGCGGCAGTTGGTTACCTGGTGATCAAATCGCAGATGGACACATTCTTTCTGCTCTCCGACACCTCGGCCTCGATTTTTGCCGCGGCGATGGGGAAGATGGCCCTCAAGACGGTTCTCCAGGTCGGCGGCGTTATTCTCCTTCTGGCCCTTCTGGATTACGCTTATCAGAAGTATGATTTCGAAAAATCGATCCGCATGTCAAAACAGGAAATCCGGGAAGAGATGAAAGAAAGTGAGGGGTCGCCGCAGATCAAAGGACGGATCCGGAGGATTCAGCGGGAGATGTCCCGCCGTCGCATGATGCAGGAGGTTCCGAAGGCAGACGTGGTGATTACCAACCCGACGCACTTGGCGGTAGCGCTGAAATATGATCAGACGGAAATGGATGCCCCGATGGTGGTGGCCAAGGGTGAGCGCCTGCTGGCACAGAGAATCAAGGATATTGCCCGCGAAGCCGGAGTGCCGATTGTGGAAAACAAACCGCTGGCGCGGTCGCTGTTCAATATGTGTGAAATCGGTTCCTATGTGCCATCGCAGTTGTACCGCGCGGTAGCCGAGGTCCTGGCCTTTGTGTATCGCCAGAAACAGGAAAAGGTGTCGTAAATGAATATTAATAACGGATCTTTTCTGAACAATGTCCTGCAGAAGTCAGATATTATTCTGGCGGTAGCGGTAGTCGGGATTATCGGCGTTCTGGTGATTCCGGTTCCGCCGGGACTGCTCGATTTCGCCCTGGCCTTCAATATCACCTTTTCACTGGTAATTCTTCTTTCGACATTGTATATCAAACGACCGTTAGACCTGTCGGTTTTTCCGAGCATGCTTCTTATCGTAACCCTCCTGCGCCTGGCGTTGAATGTGGCCTCGACCCGGCTGATTCTCGGCACCGGTTATGCCGGCGAAGTAATTAACTCCTTCGGTAATTTTGTCGTCCAGGGCAACTACGTGGTCGGCTTCATAGTCTTTGTCATCCTGGTCATCATCCAGTTTGTGGTGATCACCAAGGGTGCGGGACGTATTTCGGAAGTGGCGGCCCGATTCACCCTCGATGCCATGCCGGGCAAACAGATGGCTATCGATGCTGATTTGAATGCCGGACTTATTACCGAGGAAGAGGCCAAGACCCGCCGGCGGGAAATCGCCAGCGAGGCGGATTTTTACGGGGCCATGGATGGTGCTTCGAAATTCGTTCGCGGGGACGCCATTGCCGGTATCCTGATTACCATGATCAATGTCGTCGGCGGTTTCGTCATCGGTATCCTGATGCAGGGCAAGACGGCCTCGGAAGCATTACGAATGTACACCCTGCTTTCGGTGGGTGACGGACTGGTGACACAGATTCCGGCGCTGATAGTTTCCACGGCAGCCGGTATAATTGTTACGCGCGCCGCTTCGACTTCGAATATGGGTAAAGACCTGACCGGGCAATTGATCCGTCAACCTCGGGCGATAATGATCGCGGCCGGAATGCTGATCATGTTCGGGATCGTTCCCGGAATGCCGACCCTGCCGTTTATCTTGCTGGGCCTGATGATCGGGACGGTGGGATATATGACCAATGAAAGCATGAAGAAAAAACAGGCCGAGGAAAAGCGCAAAGCGGCGGAAGCGGTTCAATCTCCCCCGGCCGAGCGGACCGAGGATTTACTCAAAGTCGATTCTCTTGAAGTGGAAATCGGTTACGGTTTGATTTCTCTGGTTGATGTCGCCCAGGGTGGCGATTTACTGGAACGGGTTTCGACCATTCGAAAACAACTGGCCGGTGAACTGGGCCTGATTGTCCCGCCGATCCGAATTCGTGATAATATTCAACTCAGTCCCAACCAGTACCGCATCAAGGTGAAGGGTTTGCCGGTGGCCGCTTATGAAATCATGAGCGATCACCTGCTGGCCATCAATCCCGGTTATGTCACCGAGCATCTGGATGGTTTTGAGGTGACCGAACCGGCCTTCGGGTTGAAAGCAGTCTGGATTATCCCCAATTTGAAAGAGACGGCCGAAGCCCGTGGTTACACGTTGGTGGAGCCGTCGGCCGTTCTATCGACGCATCTGACCGAAATCATCAAATCGCGCGCCGCGGAACTTCTTTCCCGTCAGGATGTCAGCCATCTGATACAAACACTCAAGGAGGATCAGCCCTCGCTGGTCAATGGCGTCGTTCCCGAGGTGGTTCCGCTGGCGGTGGTGCAGAAAGTCCTTCAGGCGCTTCTGACCGAACGGATTCCGATTCGCGATCTGGTAACGATAATGGAAACCATCACCGATTATTATCCGGCCACGAAGGAGGCTGATGTTATTGCCGAGTATGTGCGGATGGCCCTGCGGCGGAGGATCACTGAAATGTACAAGGATCATGAGAGCAAAATCCATGTTTTCACGGTCAATCCAGCGGTGGAGCAGAAACTGACCGACTCGGTCCAGAACACCAAGCAGGGTTTGATGCTGGTATTGCAACCGGCCGATTCCGAGATGATTGTCCGGGCTATTGGCCGCCAGGTCGAGCGGGCGGAAGAATCCGGTCATACGCCGGTCTGTCTGTGTTCGCCCAATATTCGCCTGGCCCTGCGACGGCTGGTCGAGACATCGTACCCCGGTCTGGTAGTCCTGTCCTATAACGAAATCAGTAACAATGTCGAGGTCGTCTCGACCGGAGTGGTAGGTTTCGAAAATGATAATTAAATCGTACGGTGCGCCGACCATTGCCGCGGCGTTGAAAAAAATCAAAGAAGAACTGGGCGGCGACGCGATTGTCCTTAAAACCAGGGTTTGCCCCGAAGAAGAGGTGAGCCTGACGGGACAGAGAGTCGAGGTGACGGCCTGTATCGATGAGAAAGCGGTTGACCGCAGGAAAGTGGCGAAAATTAAAACGGCCGGAACGACTGCTGACTGCAACGCGAAGCATGGGAGCCCGATTCAGGTTTCTCAAAAGGCAGCCGAACGAGAATATGATCCGGGCAGGGTGGAACAAGCCCTGAATCAAATCCTGAGTGCTCATCGGGCGCCAGATCTATTTGCCGATCTTGACAGTACCATCAGGCCGGTTTTCCTGAACTTGCTTGACAGCGATATCCCGGTTGAAATAGCGCACCGAATTGCCTCTGGAATCAGGGACAACATGGCCGAATCGAAAAATATCGACCAGGTGGCTATGGGGGTATTACTCGGTGAACTGGAGGCCATTACCCGATCCAGTCTGACTATTCACCCCGGAATGAAACTGCTTTTTATTGGTTCCTCAGGTGCAGGAAAAACTTCGGTTCTGGGCAAGGTGGCGGCCCAGCTCTGTACCAAATTCGGACAAAAACTCAAATTGCTGTCGCTGGATCATATGAAGATATCCGCTAATGAGGAAATCGGTGCGTATGCGGATTTGTTGGGACTGCCGGTCGGGCGATTGGAAGCAGAGGCCGAGAAATCCGGCCGGGAATCTATTCTGCTGATTGATACTCCGGCCATCAGCCGCGATGAGGAACATCGTCGGGAAATGCAGAACCTGATTCAACAAATCAAGCCGGATCTCACCTTCTTCGTCTTTTCAGTCGGCACCCGTTCTCACGACTTGATCGATGCGATCAACTTGTTCGAAGTTCTGCGACCGGATTACCTGATCGCCAGTCATCTTGATGAAACAGATCGATGGGGAGGGATTATGACCATGGCCGAGTACCTGAATATTCCACTGGCTTTTATTACGGATTCTCCGGCCGGCATGGGAAAATTGATGGCACCGGATACGGCCGCGATAGCCCGCCGTCTTCTGAAACTGGAGGTAAGAAGTTATGAATAATGAACGGCGGCGGGAATTTGTAAAACCCGGGGAAATCGTTGATACGCGACCAACCGTGGTATCTTTTATATCGGGCAAGGGCGGCACCGGTAAAACGGTTCTGGCTTACAATCTGGTCGTTATTATGGCCGGGATGGGTTATCGCTGTTTGCTTCTCGACGGCGACTGGTATTTCGGAGATGTTCATATTCTGGCCAATGTCTCGCCTTTATACACTCTTTCCGACCTGATTAAGGGCAAGGTCGATGTTTCCGAAGCGGTTTTTCGTATTAATTCCGGTCTTGATTTGCTGGCCTCACCATCATGCGGTGCAACTGTTGGAGATATCCGTCCGGCAGATTTCGACAAGCTTTTTACCGATTTCCCCAAGCTGTTCGGGGACTATGAGTTCATCCTTATCGATACACCTTCGGGAGGGGTCGAAATGGTCTCCCGGGTGGCATCAATGGCCGATATCAATCTGATCGTAATAAACCCGGAATGGTCCTCGATTGCGGATGGTTATGGGTTATTTAAATACCTCATTTCGAGAAATAAAGATTTTCTGGCATACATTTTTCTTAACAAGGTAAGGGGGCAGGAAGATTATGAATATATCTACCAGAAGTTCACCGTTCTCTCCGAGAGGTTCCTGAACAGGATTCCCCTTGGGGCCGGTTATCTGTTTGACGATCAACATGTTGTTGATTCGGTGGCGAAACAGAAACCGATCGTCGAAATTTACCCCGGGGCAACGGCTGTTGAAAAATTGAACAGGTTGTCCGGACTTCTGGTGGAAGTCCGAAAAACGGAACTTAATCGCAGAAAAATAATGGGTCAACAGGATATAAACTCCAAAAAGTTATTAGCCGATATAAGGAAATAGCATTCAATGACTAGCACGCAAAAAACTCGAGCAAAACAGGTAGCCGGGAAAGGCTTGAAGACCAGCCGGATTCCGGTTTACGAAGCCAAGGAAGCCGCCCGGCCGGTCCGGAAAAAGCAGGATAATACTCTGGAATGGCTGCGCTATCAGCGGCACGGATGCTCCGATGCCCGTGCAGAATTACTCAGGAGGTATTTGCCTCTGGTACGCAATGTAGCCGGCCGAATGGCGATCGGATTTCCGCGCTCGGTGGAGTTGTCGGATCTGATCAACACCGGGGTGATCGGGTTAGTGGAAGCCTTTCGGAATTTCGATCCGGATCGCGGTGTCAAGTTCGAAACATACGCTGTACCGCGTATCCGCGGTGCCATACTGGATGAATTGCGCGCTCTGGATTGGGTGCCGCGTTCAACCCGGGCCCGATCCCGGGAGATCGAGCGGGCCATTGTGGCTCTGGGAAATGATTTCGGTCGGATGCCGTCCAATGATGAAGTAGCGGAGAAGCTCGGTTATTCGATGAAGGAGTTGATGACGGCGATGGGCGATGTTTCCTGTGCCAGCCTGCTTTCGCTGGATGAGACGATATATAAAGAAGAGGATAACCACCAGGTTCCTCGGATTGAAACGATAAGAGAAACCAATCAGCAGTCGGCCCTCGGCGATCTGGAAAAGAGCGAACTTCGCGCTTTTCTCGTGACGGCCATCGACCGTCTGACCGAGCAGGAAAAACTGGTAATTGCTCTTTATTATTTTGAAGAATTGACCTTGAAAGAAATCGGTGAAGTGATGTCGATTTCCGAATCGCGGGTATCACAGATACATACCAAGGCGGTGGTCAAGTTACGGGGGATGATCAAGGAGCGATTTGCCTTGAGCGGCTGAGGAGGTACCGATATGGTACAGGCGATCGAACTTGCCGATGCTCTGGCCAAAACCGAGCTGGTCAGGAAACATGACCAGATTCAAAAGGCCGGGTCCGAAATGGATCAGCGCCAGGCGGCATCAAGTCTCAAGGAAAAGACCGCCGCCGGTACCGAAAAGGCCCAGGAAGCCGAAAAAAGCGATCTGGTGATTATCAGCAAGGACCAGGAGAAAGAAAAAGAAAAAAAGAAATTTAAAAAAGGTGAATACAGGGAAGGTGATGATGATTCGGAAGACGACGGGACCGACGAACCGCGCCATCTGGATCTCAAAGCATGAGAGCGAGGATATGATGGAAATAGGAATTTCGACAGGTCAATTGATTGACATAAGTTTGAATGCCGCCGGCTTCCTGGCGGCGGGTTCACTGATGCTGGTGATCCGTTCCATATTCCGCCGGCCGGTGCGGGTTAACTGCCCGACGGTAATCGAAAAATCAGGATATATAAAAAACCAGACAATTGAAGATTCCCGACCGGCGGAAAGGCCGGCTGTTCCCGATTTCGAATTTGTCAACCTTCGGGAAGCCGCCGCGCGGCCGCGTATGTCCGGCGGGAATTTACCTTCGGGCAATCGACCCGGGGGACGCGACCGGCAGGAGATTATCCGGATGGCCCAAGACATTCTGGCGGGCAAGGAGCGCCATCAGGCCGGGTCACCGCCGGCTGCGGACGGCGGATTTTCAATGATTAAACAGAATCTTAATTTTCAAGGTGCAGGGAGGAGTAGATAATGACATCCGAATCACCGCTTTTTCTGACCAAAGTGGAATGCCCGATCTGCAAGACACTGAACGAATTCGAGACCATAAAGGTGGGCGCCTACACGGAGTCAGAAAGTGATACCGATTTCTGCCCCATGAACCGAACCTGGCGGAATCCCCGGTACCAGCAGTACAATCCGCTGTTATTCTTTACGACGACCTGCTCCAACTGCTTTTATACGCGGGAATTCAACAATCGCTTCAAGGAATGGAAAGACGATGCCTATTTCAAGACGTACCGGTTGAAACCGATCAAGGAACGCCATCTGGAGCAACTGGCCCGGGCCGATTCGATAATCAAGGCCATCAGCGCCGAAATGGACCCGAACCGGTATCCCAATGAAACCGCCATTCTCAAACTGCTTCTGGCCATATTCGATGAGCAACTCAACGACAAGCCGGACGATCTCGATCTGGGCCGGTTTTACCTGAGGATCGGCTGGATTTTCCGGGAGATGGGACAGGGAGGCATTGACAATATACAGGTCGTGCATGGGCATATCAGCATCCTCGATGAAAAGTACGCCGAGCTGAAAATTTCCCTTAACGAATTCAATCTCCGGATCAACGAAATCACGGCGGCGGTCGATGATCAGTTCCGGGATGAGAGTATTCCGGCCGATATCAGATCGACACTCTACCCATACAAGGATCGCTACGGGGTCGAAGTGGCCTCACTCAAAGAGGTGGTTTCTTTGATCGAGGGCAAGCTGGATGGTCTTAGCCAAATCATGCGGGAGCACCGCAGTATCGCGCTGGGCGGATCGAGTGAAAACGGGACCCCCGGATTTCACGACTATAACTCCTTCCATAATTACCTGGCTCATCTGAAGGAAAAATGGGATGGGGTCCCGGTCAGTGAAAAGGAAGCTCTGACCTGGGCGGTACGGTACTATGTGAAAGCGTACAAAGACGGGCGGAATATCGCCAAGGGAAATCAGCAGATCCAGGCCATGTACCTGATTGCCGAGTTATCCCGGAGGATCGGGGAATATGAGCAGGCCAAGGAGTATTTTAATATCACTATCAGGACGGGACAAGAATTTATCCACAAACACCGCGGCGATCAGAGTCGCACGGCCCTGGCCAGGAAACTGCTGGAATTGGCCATTGAGCAGGGGAGAAGCAATCTGGCGGAAGCCAGCCCGCGATAAGGTAAGGTAATGGTACAGACAACGGCCCCGGCGAAAAATAATCCCCTGAAGGTGTGGGATAAAATCGAAATAGTCATAGATGATAATGGTGATAAGGGTCTTTATGTTACCCGGATCGAGGATTTGGCGGGGCAAAAAATAATCGCATCCAAACCGGAATTCGTGGAGGGCAATAAACTCCTGGCATCGAAGGCCAGGATTTTTGTCCAGGTCAAAAAACCGGATGCCGTTTATCGTCTCCCGGCCCGGATTGAAATTATATCCGGCGATCGCGACAGCCGGGTGGTACTGATTCCGCTGGGGCGATTCGAGCGGATGCAACGGCGTAATTTCGTCCGAATCGATTTCGAAATTGATATCAGGTATACACTGATCAAAGGTTCCGATAAAAAATTCATGGGCGGATCGCCTCAATGGGTTAAATCAAAAACACTGAATATTTCCGCCGGCGGGTTATTGGTGAAAACCGAGGATGATGTCGAGAAAGATGATATAATTATGATCCGCATTCGCGGCTATGAGGAGATGGGTGTCCCTCGCCTGATGACCGCTCTCTGCTGCCGGATTGTCCAAATTCAGAAGGAAAATTATGCCGGAGTGGAGTTTATCACCAGTGAGAAACTGTCCAGGTTTTTCACCGCGACGGAACTGGTTTCCCTACCCGACCAGGTTAAAAGGTTCGACAGCGCGACCCAGAATAAATTGGTGCGGTACATCTTTGACCAGCAGGTTAAAGCAAGACAGAAGGGATTGATCTGATGAAGGCCGAAGAAGCGGTAATTGCCGAGAAGAATTTCGACTATTCCGAGATTGTCGGACGGGAAGTAAAAATCCGGACGGAGCAATTCGCCGAAAGAATTCTAACCTCAAGAGTAGTGGCGGTGTCCGGCAATAACCTGGTCATTGACCGGTCGAAATCGGAGGGGTTGATAGACAGCCTGATAGGCAATCAGAAAGTTGTGGTGCATTTTGAATATAAGGGCGAACCGGTGGCGTTCGAATCGATCCTGTCCATGCCCCAGAAGGGGCGGATGCAAATTCCGGTAGCGGCCCGTATATATCCCGAAATAAATCGCAAATATCCGAGGATTCCTATCGATCAAAATGTCCGCCTGACCTATTTCGACGGGGCAAGTATATCCTCGGCTCGCCTTAACAAACTCAAATGGATCGAAACCAAGACGATTGATATCGGAGGCGGGGGAATTCTGGTGGAGACGCCGATGGGTCTGCCCGATGATTATTTCATGATTCTGCATCTGGGTCTGCAGGGTATTGAATTGCCACAACTCCTGGTGGGACGGATTCGCCATAGCCGGCAGCAGGGTGAAAATGGCTTTTACGCCGGAGTGGAATTCGTGGTCAAGGAAACCTGCCGCGATATTTTACCCCAGAGTTTGATTCGAAATCTGCCGCCCAAACTGTTCGAATTCAATCACCAAAAGCGGGACGACCTGAGCATTTTTCTGGTCGGTAAGTATAGAAATAACAAGTTACAGGAGTAAATCAGGGATGAGTAAAGAAAGAACGAAATTGATTTCTGAAGTCGATACGGGCGAAAACGTGGTTTCGGTTCGGGAACCATTCGAACTGAAAAAGAACGGTAATCGCCGTTATATCCGCCTGGAAATTTCCGATCCGATCGGATGCAGTGTCCTTAAAGACCGATCGGGCGGGTTCTGGCCGGAGGGCGAGGGGCCGGTGTACCATGCTTCACTTTTGAATCTTTCGGCCGGAGGTATCCTGATCGATTGTGACAGCCCCATGGAAGACGGTACTCTGGTGATAATGAGTCTGACTTTGCAGGGAGTGGAACTGATCGACCATATTATCGGAATTGTTAAACGCTGTGAGCCGGATGAAGATTCCAATTTAATCGGAATCGAGTTTATACCCAGGGAAAATCTGACCGATTTCTTTTCCACAATCGAATATGAAGCGATCAGTTCAAACCTGACATCTTTCGATGAACGGCTGAGAAGGGTGTTAAACAAATATGTCTATTACAAAAGAGTGGCCGCCGAGGGATAATTATGCCGATAAACCGAATTGTCATAGCCGCCTGTCTGTGGTTGATGTTTCTGGCGATCCCGGCGCTGGCCGGTGATAATGTGATAGTCAGTCTCAAGACAACCGCCTGTCCGTGGGCCGATATCCATCTTGAAGATCGGCTTGATTTGCACCTGGCTTCGATCAACCGGATCCCGGTGGTTCGGCAGGATCTTCCGGCGAATTCCGATAACCTGGCTTTTGAAGATCTGCTGGACTGGGGACAGCAACGGGATGGACATTTTCTGGTGGATATTGCGGTTGAAAGAATCGATCTGGATCTGCGGAAGGTAACGGTTTTTCCTTTTCTTCTTTATCGCTATCGGGCGTATGCCGTTCTTTCCGGTCATCTGCGGGTGATTGATCTTGATAAAAAGCGTCAGTTGGTATTCAAAGAAATAGCCTACGATATTAAAGCCTCAGACCAGTGGCAACCGGGAGAAGACAATAAATTCGATCCGGCCCTGAATATCCCGGCCGATGAAAAGCGACAACTCTTCAGGCGTTTGGAAGAAAAAGTTGCGGAAGAATTGTCCCGGGAAATTAAAGCCTTGACGCGAGGGAATCACTTTGGAAGCTGACAATATTGTCCCGGGAGAACCGATCAGCAGATTCTGGTCAAAAATAAATTTAATGGCCGAAATCGCGGCGGTTTTCCGTAATGCCCCGGCTGACCGGGCCGCTTATGTCAGGGTCCTGGAATTGATTCAGCAGATTATTCCGTTCGAGGCGGCTGTCCTGTGTCTTCTGGCCGATCACAGCGAAGCGGGATTCGAAATAACCTCGTTTGGACGCAAGCTGGACCTGTCTTTTTACGAAGAGTATATCGGGGAAAAGAATTTTTTGCACTGGGCCGGCCGGCAGAAAACCCCGGTGGTTCTGAATACCGCTCATCGTGATTCCAGCCGCCATCTGCAAAACGAAGCCGTTCTGGTTTTGCCGCTGATTATCAAGGACAGGTCTATCGGGATCATGATAATGGTTGACGGGACACGCAACAGCTTTCGCGATAAAGATATCAAGTTATTGACAGTCCTCAGTTATCAAATCGCTCTTTCGGCGGAACGGCAGATATATTTGAAAGAACTGGAACAGAAAAACGCCGAGTTGATAATCGCCCATCAGCATTTGCAGGAAGCCCATGAGCAGTTGATCGGGATCGAAAAATTAAATGCCGTTCGTGAACTGGCGGCTTCGGTCAACCATGAAGTCAACAATCCGCTTTCGGTGATTACCGGAAATGTTGAATACCTGCTTTATATCAACAAGGGGCTAAACGATAACATCATCAACCGGCTGAAGATTATACAGGGTGAAGCGAACCGGATTGCGGAAATAAACCGCCGACTTCTGGATATTCAGGACCTGGTTTCGGAGCCATATATTCCGGAGGATGCAAATGTCCGCATGCTCAACCTTGAGAAATCAACCTCGGGAGTCAAGAAATGACCAGTCTTACGGATGCAATTTCGGCTCTGGATAAGACCGACCGTCTGAAGGCCCTGCTCGATGACTCGCCACTCGGATTTTTTATGGTGAGCCGTGACGGTTTCATCGAGTACATAAATCATGAGGCGGCTCGTATTACCGGATTCGATCGTTTCGAAGAAGCTGTCGGTTATCCCCTCCACGATATTGAATCGGTTATCGGATGCGGGCTGATGGAGGCCTTTAACAGTTCTCTGAGCGGTAAATCCTTCCATCGTAACGAACATCATTGCACCAACCGTCTCGGACATTATGAAGTAATCAATGTTTTCTGCAGTCCGCGCCGGGATGCTGATGGATCAGTTATCGGTTTTATGGCCATTGTCCAGGATATTACCGAATCCTACCGCCGGAAAGCGGAACTGGAACAGGCCAATGAGGAACTGTCGGTCATGTGGCAGGTCTCCGAGGCGCTTTCCTCGACCGCCGATCTGGATCAGGTGTTGAAAATAATCCTGACCGGGGTGACTGCCAACCAGGGTTTGGGATTCAACCGGGCCTTTCTCTTTTTGATCAACGAAACAGATAAAACTCTAAATGGCGAAATCGCCGTCGGTCCCCGGTCGCCTGAAGAGGCCGGTCAGATTTGGGCCCAGTTATCCCGCAATCAACGAACTTTGATTGAATTTTTAAATGAATATCTGAAGAGAGAGAGTACCTCCGATTTCAGTTTGACATCGCTTATCTCCGGATGGCAGATTCCGCTCGTGGAACCGACAATCTTCAGCCGCGTTATTGATGAAGGAGTCGGGAAAAATGCTGTGGTCGGGGCGGATCTGGATGAGGAGTCCCGCAAAATACTGGCCCGTCTGCAAACCGCCAACCTGGCTATGGCGCCGATTATCAGCAAAGGCCGGCGGCTGGGTTTGATTCTGGCCGATAACCAGATCAGCCATAAGCCGATTATCGATGCCGATGTGCAATTACTGCAGACCTTTGCCAATCATACCGCGGTGGCAATCGAAAGGTCGAGGCTGTATGATAACCTGGTTGAACATGCGGCCACATTGGAGGAGAAGAATCGTCAGCTGGCCGACTCCCAGGAACAACTGGTCAGGATCGAAAAGATGTCAATTATCGGTGAACTGACCTCATCAATTGCCCATGAACTACGAAATCCCCTGACGGTTATCGGCGGATTCGCCAATCTGATGCTTTCAGCCGCGGGTAACGAGGCTCATAGCGAGTATCTTAATATAATACTATCCGAAGCTAAACGGGCCGAGTCGGTCCTGCACCAGGTCCTCGATTTTTCGCGAGCCAGCCGAACCGAAACCCGCCAAATCGATTTCAACCAGCTAGTCAGGCAAACCTATGAGTTGCTGGTGTCACGTATCAGGAACAGCCATAAACAGCCGTCATTGAAGCTGACCGGGGATAATCTCGCGGTCCGGGGTAATCCCGATCAACTGCGGCATGCCGTTTATCAGTTTATGAATTCGACGGTGGAAGAGCTGACGGATGAATGCAATATCGAGTTCAGGACGGAGGCCGGCCCCGAAACGGTCCGATTTGTCATCAATTTTATTGGTCAGGAGAAACATCGAGCCAAAGTCGCCAGGACGCTTCATCAGGTTTTCGGAAGTTCGACCGGGACACAAAAACTGTCAATTATTGTGGCCGGGGAGACGATAAAATATCATGGGGGCAGTTTCGGCCTTGAGGGGACAGCCGATAATATGCCCAGGATTTATATTGAATTGCCTCAGAAAAGGGGAGACCAAGATGCCCAAGATACTGGTCGTTGACGACGAAGCCCATATCAGGAAATTATATAATGATTTTCTGAAACGGGAAGGCTACCAGGTTGAGACCGCGGCCGGGGGCGATGAGGCGTTGGAGGTTTTGGCCAAAAGCCGCTTTGACCTGGTCATTCTGGATATTGAACTGGGCGATGAAGCCAGCGGCCTTGATATTCTTAAACGAATCAAAGCCGGTTATCCCGATCTGGCAGTTATCCTCAACACCGCCTATTCCATCTATCAATCCGATTTCAGTATATGGATTGCCGATGCCTATATCATGAAATCCTCGGATATCAGTCAACTGAAGGATAAGGTCCAAGAATTGGTGGGAACATGAGTAGTCGATCACGGACGTCCGGAAAGTCAAAGGCCGACGATTGCCTGATGCTGATAAACAGCCAGGCCGAAGAAGTGCGGATACTGGCCCTCAACCTGGCCATTAATCTGGCCCGGTCGAAAGACGAGCTCAAGGACCTGGCTTTTATGGAACCGGAATTTACGCGCCTGATTAACGGTTCGGTGGAGGTTATCAAACAGATCGGCGATATACTAAAAACATTCCGGAATGAGGATAAGATGGCATATAATCCGCCCGAAACGAATCCAGGGATGGATCGGATCGAGGCCTCGCTTAACGATATTCTGAAAATAAGCCGGGAAGTCCTTCATAATATCGGCGAAATGAAAAAACGAAAGAAAAACCTGAGTAAATATAAAAAGCTCTGACAAACGAGTGAAAAATTTAACGATTTTATAAAGAGTGAGTTATGGAACTTAAAAAGATCGAAGAACTGGCCCGCCAGCGCGGGAAACCGTTTCGGGTTCTGATTGTGGATGATGAACCACGGGTGCGGGATATCTTCAAGGAGTTTTGCGAGATAACTAACTCGGTCGAGGTCGATATGGCCGAAAACGGGGCCGAGGCGATTGAAAAAATCGAACATACCGATTTCGATCTGGTAACCATGGATCTGATAATGCCGGAGATGTCGGGGGTCGATGCCGTTACCAGAATAAAGCAATTGCGACCGCATCTGCCGGTTATCGTTATCACCGGCAATGCCACCGAGCGCCTGGTCCGGCAGGCCGGTGTTCAGGGCGCCAGTTCGCTTTTGTACAAGCCGGTGCTGATGGAAAATTTCGTTGATGAAGTTATAGCCACTTTTGAAAAAGCGGGTGGATAATAAATTCATGAACAAAAATTTAAAAGTGCTGGTGGTCGATGACGAACCGCCAACAGCCGATCTTTTTTCCGGCGTGCTGATACGTTCCGGTTTTCAGGTGAAAAGCGCCGGGAATGGCGGCGATGCCATCGAGATAATCAAAGAGTGGCGGCCGAATATTGTCGTCTGCGATGTAGTTATGCCGGGAATAGACGGATTCGATGTTTTAACATTCGCCAAGAAAGAATATCCTGAAATTCGAATGCTTATGATTACCGGTCAGAGCGACCCGGAATCGCTTCGCAAATCATTCCGCCTGGGGGCTGATGAATTTATTACCAAACCGGTTTCAAGTCAGGATCTGGTTTTGATTATCCAGCGGGTTTGCTGGCGGTTTTTTGAAGAGAAAGACAATTCCTCCAAGGCGTCTTCCATAGCCTGATAGCCATACCCGAAGCCTGTCGAGACGGGGCACAAAAATATCTTGAATTCGCGGTAATTTCCTTTATATTAGGATTTCATTTTCGGAGGAGAGGTGGCCGAGCGGCCGAAGGCAGCTGCCTGCTAAGCAGTTGACCCTTAACGGGGTCCCTGGGTTCGAATCCCAGCCTCTCCGCCATAAATGGTATATTCCGAGCACATCCTTTACAGTTCATTCCGGGCAGATGGTTTACAGATTGGCGTATAATCACCTTGAAGGAGGTATTGTAT